>CAXTRQ010000143.1:0-15310 GCA_964246705.1 uncultured Pyrinomonadaceae bacterium | reverse complement strand
TGGGGGCCGGGCTGGCAGATAATTCCTTCCTGCCCCGGAAAGATGTCGGCGTGACCGATCATCGTCAGCCGCCCCGAAGTCGGCTTCAGAGAGTTGATGCCGCAGGCGTTCGCCGGAAGACGCAAACTCCCGCCGATGTCGCTTCCCAGACTGAGCGGCGAGCCTCCGGCCGCGATGGTCGCCGCGCAACCTCCCGAAGAGCCTCCGACGGCGCGCTCAAGATTCCAAGGATTATTCGTGCGTCCATAGATGGGATTGTCCGACTCGTTGAGCATCACGAGTTGCGGGACGTTGGTCTTGCCGAGAATAATCGCTCCGGCTTCTCTGAGACGCGCGACCAGCGGCGCATCGCTCTCCGCCCTGTGCCCCGCGCGCGACTGTAAGCCGATAGTCGTCGGCAACCCTTCGACATCGAACGATTCTTTGATGGTGACGGGAACGCCGTCGAGCGCGCCGCCGCGTTCGCCGCGCGCTCGCGCCGCGTCCGTGAGGTCTGCCTCCCGTCGCGCCTCGCCGAAGCGCGGGACGACGACCGAGTTGATGCGCGGATTTACTTCTTCGATACGACGGATGAAAGCCTCGACCGCTTCGCGCGAAGAGATTTCGCCGGAGGCGATGGCACGCGCAATTTCTTCCGCGCTTAAGTCCGTAATCTCAGTGGCCTTGATTTGTGTCACCATAATTTTTCACACGCGAAATCTCAAATCTTCAATCACTCAACTTTTCTTCTTCATGGCGTGCGAATAAGTTTCACGCAAAAACGCCAAGACGCAAAGAAGAAAGCTTTCAGACTTTCTCTGCTCTACGAGAGAGCCTTTCCAAACAGGCAACGGGAATCTGCCCTACAAGCAAACGAATCAATCAGCAATCCTTTCATCCTTCCGCCTTCATCCTTGCTTTTGATTATGTCATGCTCGCGCTTCGTCTTTAAGTTCTTTGAGCAGCGCGGCGGCATTCTTAGCTTTCCCTTCCCAAGCTTCGCTGATTGCTCCGAAGGATTCCCGACGCCCCTTGTGTTGCACGCTCCACGCCTCGGCCTCCTCGGCCAGCCAGCCGAGTATCGCGCAGGCGTCCTGCCCGAAGAGCGAGCGGAGGATAAACTTACGCTCGCCGATTCTCACGCCGAGTCCGAGACGCTCCGCCGCACGGCTGAGGTCTGCGCGCACGAGAATCATTCCGCTTCGCGCGGGCGCGAGCACGGACTGCAAAAACTCTTCCGTCGCGCTTTCGCGCGGGTCAACCAGCCCGCCCGCTTCGCGCAGATGGAGAGGCAGCGCGTCCAGCGCGCCCATGCTCCGCGCTTCCCCGTCTAACGCCTTCGATAAGACTTCTCCCCAGCGGAGATAAAACGGCGGGGCGACGTGCGCCAGTTTTTCGAGGTAGGCGGGCAGCCAACTCAGCAGATGCTCCCACAGGAAAGCACGCCGCGCGCGTCTCCAATTCTCGCGCCTGTCAGTCTCGCTCTCAGCATCTTCCAACTCCGCGAGACGCGCATACAGAGCCAGCATCACCGACAAATGATCAACTTCCGCCGGGGGTGCTTGCCCCAGCGCACGCCAGAAACCCGCGACGCGGTCGCGCGCCTCGCCGCCCAGCATTCCTTCCGCGCCGAGATAGACGGAGGCGTAAGGATAAAGCTGAAACAGAAACGTCTCCGTGTATTCGCTCGCACAAGGCAGCGCGCCTAAATTCAACGCCTCGGCCAAACGCGCGCCCTCCCCCGACGGAGGCTCAGCCAACACGGCAAGCGCGCGAAACAGTTCCATCACTCAATCACAGTTCTGACTTAATACAGCCCCGGGGGGCTATAGAATTGATAATCAGTCCGCGCCGACAAGTTCCTTCTCGACGGGCAAGCGATAGACTTCGCGCGCCGGTTTGAGCGGGCGGAGCAGCCAGTAGGGGCGGCGTGTGGCGTCTGGCGAAAACTCTCCGGCGGGGCGCGTCTCGGCGAGCCACTTGAGATAAACATCGTGCGCCTTCTGCGTATCTACGGAGATGTCGCCGTAGCTGTCCTCAGCTTCCGCCTTTCTCACGCGCACGGCCTGATGCCAGCAATGCATGCCGGAAATCGGGTCGGGATGTACGGGGAAGGTCAGGTTTTGATGTACGCCCACGTCTGTCCACCAGATACGCAGCGTGTCGGCGTCGCTCGATTGATATGGCTCGACGCCGCGCTCGCGGCGTAAGTCCCAACGCTCGCGCTCGTGTGTGAGAGAGACGGTCGCCATCAACTGACGATGTCCTTCCGCTTTCAATTTCCAACGCCCCATGTGATGACTGCACGCGACGATGCCCGGGCGGATGCCTTCCGTCACCCACGCGCGAACGACGAAATAACCGATCTCTGTTTCGACGCGCACCAGTTCGCCCGTCCTGACGCCGAGGCTGGCGGCGTGCATCGTGTGAATCCACAGCGGGTTGGTGTGCGCGATTTCGTCGAGCCACTTGGCGTTGGCGCTGCGCGTGTGTATCTGGACGGGCAGGCGAAATGTCGAGATCAGAACGGTCTGGTCGGCGGCGAGGTTTTCGGGGTGAATGTGGCTCTTGATGTAGACGGGCGTGCTCCACTCGTGCCAGCCCCAGCGGGCAAGCGTCGGCGAGTAAAATTCCAGACGACCACTCGGCGTCGGAAAGCCGCGCAAGATTCTGTCATCAACTTTGACGCCCGCCGGACGCCGCCCTTCTTCGTCCGGGTCGGGACTCGGAAGGGGCACGATGTTGGTCGAAGCCGCCTTCGGAGCTTTCGTATAGACGCGCCCGAACCGGTCTTCGCTCGTCTCATCCAACTCTTCAGGCGGCACGTCCTCTTCGTAAATCGCGCCGACTTTCCGGCTAATCTCGAACGCGCCGTAGCGACGCATGAACTCAAGCGGCGTCAGTCCTTCGCTCGCCGCACGCTCCGGCAAACCCGGCACGGAATTCTCGAAGATATAGCCGTAGTACTCATCAACGCTCAGGCGCTCGCCCGGCCTCTGCTTTGATTCGACGTACTGGCGAATGCCGAGACTCCCGTCGGGGTCTATGCGCCATGAAAGCTCAAGCCAGAATTCGTTCTCTTCCCAGACTTCGCCGGGATTGACGCCGCGCGTGTCCGTCACCTCTTCGCCCGCGCGTGCGCGCGCGGCGCGCAGCACGGGCTGGCGAAAGCCGAGCCACTGCGCGTCGTGCGTCTCGTATGAATGAATGTCGTGCCGCTCCGAGCCGTGCCCCATCGGCAGGATGTAGTCTGCGAAGTAAGTCGTCTCGTTCCACGTCGGCGTCAGAGCAACATGACAGCCGATCTTGCTTTCGTCCGTCAGGGTTTCAATCCATGTGAAACCGTCCGGGTTCGTCCAGACGGGGTTATAGACACGTGTGAAGTAAGTATCAACTCTCCCGCGCCCATCTTTTAGAAAGTGCGGCAGCAGGAATGAGAGTTCATTCATCGCCAGCGGGTACTCGCGCGGCCACGTCAGTTCGTTCCAGCGCGGCGGATGCGGCGGCGTATGAATCGGCTTCGGCACGAACTTGTTCCACGCGTTCGGAAAGACGCCGCCCTCCGTCGCCACCGCGCCTAAGAGCGCGTTCAACATAAAGAGCGTGCGCGTTACCTGCCAACCACCGCTATTACCCGCCGAGGCTGAGCGCCAGTTGTGACTGGAAAAGCGCGTGCCCGCCGTCGCCACCACGCGCGCAATTTCTTCGATGACGCGAGCTTCAACGCCCGATTCCCGCGCCGCGAACTCGAAAGTGTATGCGCCGTAAAGCTCGCGCAAGGCGCGCTCGAAACTCTCGAAGGTGGTTTCCAGTTCGGGACGTTCGACCGCCATGTATTCTTCCCAGTTCCACCAGCGGCGCACGAACTCGCGGTTATAGAGATTGTTTTGAATCAGGTAATTCGCAATCGAGAGGACGATGGCGGCCTCACTGCCGGGATAGGGCGCAGCCCAGATATCTGCGTGCGTCGCCGTGTTCGACAGGCGCGTGTCGAAGACGATCAACTTCGCGCCCTGTGCTTTGGCTTCGATGACGCGTTGCGCGTGCGGATTAAAATAGTGCCCGGCTTCGAGGTGCGAACTGATGAGAAAGATAACTTTGGCGTTCGCATGATCTGGACTCGGACGGTCAAGCCCCATCCAGTATTGATAACCGGCGCGGCTCGAAGACGAGCAGATATTCGTGTGCGAGTTGTGCCCGTCCACGCCCCACGCCGCGAGGATTCGCTCCGTGAATCCATCCTCGCCCGGTCGCCCGACGTGATACATCACCTCGTTGTGCCGTTCTTCAACAATGGCTTTGCGAATGCGCGCCGCGAGCGCATCGAGCGCCGCGTTCCAACTCACGCGCTCCCACTTGCCTTCGCCACGGCGGCCTGCGCGCCGCAGAGGATAGAGGATGCGGTCGGGGTCTGCAATCTGGTTGAGCGTCGCAGGGCCTTTGGCGCAGTTGCGACCGCGCGAGCCGGGGTGCTCCGGGTTTCCCTCGAACTTCTGCACGCGCAGACTCTCGCGGTCTACGTAAGCGAGCAGGCCACACGCCGACTCGCAGTTAAAACAGGTCGTCGGCACGAGCATGTAGCGACGCTCTTTCCTCTGCGGCCACGCGCGCGAATCCAACTCGACCCAATCATCCCAACGCTCCTTCGGCGGAAACGCCGCCAGATGGATGCGGCTCGCGCCGGGATAAAAAGTCTCGCCCCGCGCTTCCGTCTCCTCGCGTGCCGCGCTCACGCGCTGGTTCAGTTCATCTAACTTCATAAAGTTTGCAGTTTCGGTTTAATGACAATTAGGATGTCGTTTCAAAATCGCCTTGAAGTTAAAAACTCTGCCCTGTTTTCTTCGCGCCTTGGCGTCTTTGCGTGAGACTTTCTTTTGGCAAGTGAAGAAGAAATAAGGATGCCATGTAGATTTTGAGACAAGAGCTAAGGCTTCTTTCCTTCGGCCAGTTGAGCAATCGCCTTTTCGATTCTTCGCTGTCGCGTCTCCGGTCGCTTGGCATCTTCGATGGCGCGTGCGTGCTCTTTGCGATGCGTGTAGCTCAGCTTATCCCAAGTGGCTTGCGCGGCCTTGTGCGCTTTCAGAGCGCGTGCGAAATCCTCCGGCGGCGTGATGATGCGCGGTTCTTCGTCGCGCTCCATCGTGACGAAGATCGTCTCGCCGCCTTTCACATTAGCCCCGGCGCGCATCTCTTTGTTGACGGCCATCATGTATCTACCGCCCATCGGGAAAATCGAACTGCGAAAAGCGAAGCCGTTGATAGCGCCGCGCACGGGCACGCGCGTGCGCGCGCCGAAGACTTTCTCGACATCGAAGGGAATCGTGATGCCTGTCGCTTCGCTGCTCCCGTGCTTTTCAAGCAGCACGCGGAAACGCTTGATCGTGGTCGTAGCCATCTGAAGTCTCCTTTCAATTTTTGTTGGTAAGTCTCAAGGCCGTCGCTTCTTCCGATGCGCTCGTCGGTTCAATGATAAGTTCTCATTTATGCCAACGGCACGGACTGACCCGCCTGCACGTAGGCGTGTTCGTAAAGCAGCAGCCCTGCTAAAGCGAAGGGCGCGCAGGCCGCGCCGACGAAGGGCGCGAGGCATCCGGCGAGGGATAGAATTAACCCCGTCCAGAAGAAGGCGCGGTAGCGTCCCGCGTTCATCTCGTGTGTGGCGAGACGCGCGTGCGCAGTCGTGTGAGCGAGCGTCACTTCGCCCCAGATGAAGAGCACATGCAGGAGGCTTGTCGCGCCGAGCGTCCAGAGCAGGGAGATCAAAGTCTCGCGCGCGTAAAGAGCAGCGAAGGGCACGAGCGCCGCCGAACCGACGAGCACGGCTTGCACGAAGAGATGCGGCGGCAGCAGCGGGTTTTGCCACATGTCGCGCGCTTTGGCCTGTGCGAAAAGATACGCCGTGTAGATAGCCGTCAACGCGGCGAGCGGCAGCCCGGCAATCATCAACAAAATTTGCGCCGACACGCTGCCCGACAAACTCGCCAGAAAGTGTGCTGCCAGTACGACGGAATAGCCTGCGATGATGAACGCACCCTTGACGAGCCAACTGCGCCACTGCGGGCGCGTAAAGATCATGTAGAAACGCTCCGGGTGCTCCAAATCCCAGATGAGCAGAGCGCCCGTCGCGGCGAGAAAGACGCCGGATACGACGGGCGCGACCCATAGCCACAAGGAACTGTCGGCGCGCATCAGCCCCAACAGGACGAGCAGCAGCGGGACGAGATACGCGCCCGCCGCGATGCCCTTCGTCCAAGTGTAGAGGCTCACGCGCCAGTCCCACGGAATGACCTGATCCGTGTCGTAAGACAGCAGTGCGGCGGCTGAACTATTTTGATATTGAGGATTGCCCGACGCGACATACTCTGCGCCTCTCTTCTGCTCGCTCCACATGTAGAGATTGCCTTCGGGACGACGCGCGGCCAGAGGGTCGAGCGTCGCCTGATGCGCGCCCTTGTAGAACAGTTTCGGCAGCGTCTCTTTTTCGGGACGCCGGACGCCGACCGCCTCGCGGTTCGCAATCTGCGCGACGCGCGACGCGGGGTCGTTCATGTCTCCGACCAGAATCGCTTCGACGGGGCAGACCACGACGCAGGCAGGCTCTAACCCCATGTCAATGCGATGCGCGCAGAAGTTGCACTTCTCCGCCGAATGGTCTTCCGGATTGATGAAGATGGCATCGTAAGGGCAGGCCGCCATGCACGCCTTACAGCCGATGCAGATTGACTTGTCGAAATCTACGATGCCGTCGTCGCGCTTGAACATCGCCGCCGTCGGGCAGGCCATGACGCAGGGTGCGTGTGTGCACTGGTTACAGCGCGTCACCTGATGCGCTCGCCGTGCCTGCGGAAATTCTCCGACATCAACGTGCTTAACGTAGGTGCGCGTGACCGAAATCGGCACGAGATTTTCGGACTTGCAGGCGGTCGTGCAGGCATGACAGCCGATGCAGCGCGTCTGGTCAATGACCTTCGCCCACTTCGTTTGGTGGCCTTCGCCGTCGGCCACCCTCTGCTCGAACATTTAAGATTCTCCTCGCCGCCTCAGTCGTGGCGACGATTATGTGAAGCACCCCCGGTGCTCATGTGTGGTCTATGCAAATCAATGATGCGACTGGCGTGCTCGCTCGCCAGCGCAAAGTTGGGCAGCACGCGGAAGGCCATCAGGCCGACGGCGACACGCTCGCCCACACCGATGGGCATCCCTTTGACTTCCGGCTTCGGGCGCGTCACGAAGATGGGGATGCCGGTTTTCTTCTCCGGCGTGTTGATGGTCACGTCGTAGAGCGACGATTCGCCCCCGGCGTTACCACGGCGCGCGACCAGATCGAGCCGCACCGTCAGACGTTCGTATGCGCCGACGAAATGAATCTCTTCGACGACGCCGTTCGTGAGACGACGGCAGCTGTCGGGAAGCACGCCCGTCCGGCTCAGGTGCACGTCTTCAGGACGAAAGACCAGCTTAACGGGTTGGCCTTCACGAAAACGCTCGGCCTCTTCGTGTGCGGGGATCGCCGCCGTGCCGATTTCAACGTGGCCGCGACTGACGACGCCGAGCAGCAAATTAGCCGCGCCGAGAAAAGTCGCCACGTATTCCGTCTCCGGCCTGTTATAGACCTCGTCCGGCGTGCCGATCTGTTCGAGATGTCCTGTGTTGAGGACGGCGATGCGGTCGCCGAGTTCGAGCGCCTCCTCCTGATCGTGCGTGATGAAGATGGCGGGGACGTTGACCTGTCGCAGGAGAGCGCGAATCTCGCGCCTGAGATGAACGCGCGTCTGCGCGTCGAGCGCGCCGAAGGGTTCGTCGAAGAGTAGCACCTGCGGGCTGTAGGCGAGCGTGCGCGCGATGGCGACGCGCTGCTGCTGCCCGCCGGAAAGCTGCGACGGGTATTTCGTCCGGTGCTCTTGCAAACGCACGAGCGCCAGCAATCTGTTCACCGTCTCTTTGATCTCCGCGCGTGGGCGTCGGCGAATGCGCAGGCCGTAGTCGATGTTCTGCTCGACGGTCATGCGCGGAAAGAGCGCGTAGGATTGAAAGATAACGCCGACGCCGCGCTCGCGCGCCGGGAGATCGGTCACGTCCTTGCCGTGCAGCGTGACGCTGCCCGTATCCGGCTGCTCAAGCCCCGCGATGATACGCAGGATCGTCGTCTTTCCGCTCCCCGAAGCGCCGAGCAGCACCAGCGCCTCGCCTTCCGCCACGTCGAAATTGATGTCTTCAAGCACAGGCGTCTGCTTAAAACTTTTGCTGATGCTACGCAAACTCGCCGCCGCTTCTTTCGCTGCGTGGGAACTCGCGCCGCGCACGATTGCTTCGGGTGCGCCGTCCCGCGTCGCTTCCGTGTCGTCGAGGATGTTTCGCTCTTCAGGCAGCATCGCGTCCTGTCACCTCAGTCGTTTTCCAGCCAGTCGCGCGCGAAAAACAGGATACTAAAGATAAAGAAGGAGAGCAGCGCGAGGACGATGGCGATGGCGTTGGCGGCCTCGATCTGCCCCTCGTTGAACTTGGCGAAGATGTAGAGCGGCGCGGTCTGCGTGTGTCCCGCGAGATTGCCGGAGACGAGAATCGTCGATCCGAACTCTCCGACCGCGCGCGCGAAAGTCAACAGCGCGCCCGTCGCAATCGCGCCGCGCAGGCTGGGAAGCGTGACGTGCCAGAAGGTCTGCCAGCGCGTCGCGCCGATGGTCGCCGAAGCTTCTTCAAGCGACGCGCTCATCGTATCGAACACGGGTTTGATGACTCCGAAGGCGAGCGGAAAAGTCACGAAGATATTGGCGAGCACAATCGCCCATGCCGTGAACATCGTCTGGATGCCGTGCGGCGCGAGCAAGCGTCCGAGCGTGCCGTACGGCCCCCACAACAGCAGCAGCGCGAAGCCTGCGACCGCCGTCGGAATCGCTGTCGGCAGAGAGATGATGACGATAATCGCGTTGCGCCCCCAGAACTGGTAACGCGACAAAACGTAAGCCGCGAACAGCCCGAAGAGAACATTAAACGCGGTCGCCCAAAAACTCGTGACCATCGAAAGTTGAAGGGCGAAGATTGCTTCCGGCGCGCTCAACGCCGCCCAAAAGCTCGCCAGTCCCTTGCTCGTCCCGAAGATGAAGATTGAGGCGAGCGGAAGCAAAATGAGCGGCAACATCACGGCGAGCATCACCCCGATACTCAAAGGCCGCGCGACATCAAAGCCCCGCACATGACGCATTGATGAGATTGCTGTGCTCATAACTTTAAAAATGTTGTGTGAAAGATGATAAGCGATAAGTTAAAAATCGCTCCACTCTTATCACCCGTCACCTCTCAGCGCTTCTTCTGCACCTGCTCGCGGAAGATGCCTTCGATGATTTCCGGGTAAGCGCGTCCCCACCCGCCGAAATATTCGATGGTGAAAGGCATCTCAATATGCGCGAACTCCTTGTTGGCGTCGTTCAGGCTTTCGTCCGTGATCGAGCGGAGATGATATTTGACGAAAGCGCGCTGCGCCTCTTCGCTCCACAGGTATTGCAGGAACGCTTCGACGATGGGACGCTTCGCCGCCGTAACTTTGCGGTCAATGATGACCGCCGGGTGCTCGCTGAAGATGGTCGCCTGAGGCACGATAATCTCGACGGGCGCGCCAGCTTCCTTCATCAATAAACCTTCGAGTTCGTAAGTAATCAGAGCGTCGCCGAAGCCCGTCTCGAAGCTCGTCCGCGCCTCGCGCGCCGAGCCGGGAGTAGCGAGCACGTTCCTCCAGATGCCTTGCAGCATTTGCACTGCCCGCGCCTGATCCGTGCCGCCCGTCTGCTTTTCAGATTTGATTAACTCCGAGCCGTAGATGGCGAGTATTGACCACTGCGCGCCCCCGGAACTAATCGGGTCGGGATGAATCATCCCGACGCCCGGCTTGGCGAGGTCGGCGAAATCTCGAATGCCTTTCGGATTACCCTTGCGGACGAGAATGACGAAAGGAGTTTTGTTGACGATGCCGTGATAGGGCGAAGCCTGCCAGTTGGCCGTGACCGCGCCGCCCTTGGCGAGCCGCTCGACATCACGCTCGATGGAGAGAATCGCCAAGTCGGCATCCACGCCTTGCAGGATTTGGTTCGTCACCGTCTCCGACCCGGCGAACGAAGAGACGAAACGCACCTCGTCGCCGTGCTCCTGCTTCCACTTCGCGGCGAACCCCGGATAGATGGCCTTCTCCATGACCTCCTTCATAATTGAGAAGCCGTAGAGCGTAATTTGTACGTTCCCTTTCTCAGACGGCGACTTCGGTATGCAGTTGCTTGCCAAGAGAACTGCCGACAGCACCAGCAGGACGGCAGGTGTCCTCAATCTTCCAATAGATATGCCTGTCCTTAAAACCATTCGTGACCTCCACCGAAGGCTCCTATCAAAATCCTTTACCGAGCCCCATTTTTCATTTGATGAGAATGCGGAGGTCTATAGCACACCTTGGGCTTTTTAGGAAGATTTTACCTGCGCCGCGCACTCAAAAGTCGAAGCGCGGGCGCTTCCAATCGAGCCGTGTTCTATGCGATGCTAAACCGCGCGATGTTGATGAAGAAATCAAAATGCCACTGGACATTCACAATCGGGGAGGCACGCGAAAGATGCGTAAGGCTATATTGTTGACGGCGACCCTCATCTGCGCCGTTTTGGGTTTGCTGGCCTGCAAGGCCACAGATGAGATTCCGGGCCGGAAAGGCTCGGCGCAGTCGGCCAGCGCGACGACGGCGCGAGCGGGCGATAACGCCAATACGGCGACGCCCACGACGCCGCCCGCCGACCCCGGCGATGGCGTCCGCCGTATCACGATTGCCGAACTGCAAGCGGCGATGGATAAAAACGAGGCGCTTATCGTGGACGTGCGCGGGCAGGACGCCTACGACGGCGGGCACATCAAAGGCTCGATCTTAATCACCGCCGATCAGATTGATAAGAACCTCGACAAGCTGCCGAAGGACAAGTTGATCGTCTTTTACTGTGCTTGACCGAGCGAACATTCAAGCGCCCGTGCGGCGCAGGAACTAAAAGCTAAAGGTTACGACAACACAGGCGCTCTGCTCGGCGGCTGGTACGCGTGGACTGCGGCTAACCTTCCGACAGAAGCCAAAACGAATAAATAAAGCGACGGGGAAATGGGGTAAGGGTTAAGAGGGAAAGGTGAGAAAACAACGTACTGCTAGTTCCCTTTCTCCGTTGCTTTTTACTTTTGCCTTACTTCAGAGCAGTTTCATTCCGGCGATGCGCTCGAACTGCTGGCGTGTGAATTTGAAGCGTGCGAGGGCTGTCTGTCTGCGCCGCACGAGGGACGAGAGTTCGCGCACGACATCTTTGCGGACGCCGATCTTCTGCTCCGTCGTGGCGACGCGTTCGACGATGCGCCGCAGCACTTCGTTAATCCCCGAAACATAGAGTCCCGTGCTGGGGCTGGCGTGAAGACGCACCGTGCCGTCCTCGTACTCGAAGCGGCGCGCGTGCGGTTCGAGGAAAGGAAAGTCTTCGGTCAGGCCGAGGCGCGCGGCCAGCAGGGCAGCTTCAAAGTCTCCGCCCGCGACCTTGACGGCGCGCTCGACGGCGGCCATCAGTTCGCCGCTCAAATGCACAAGCTCGCGCCGCTCGGCCTCTTCGGGCGACAACTCTTGCGACCCGCCGGGCGTCGCCGTACCGATTGCCGACCCCGTCGCCCGCCCTCTTCGCTCCGCTTCTTCCGGCTCGCCTTCATAAATGCTGACCAGTCCGCCCGCATCCCGCGCGCGGATCAGCAGACGCTGCAAAGCCGCCGCGCCTTCCGAGACGTTTCCCGTCGCATGATTTCTCTCACGCGCGCGCGTCTCGACGCCCCCGCGCATGAAAATGTCGCCCTCGTACTCGTCCAACTCGACGTGTATGAAGCCCTTGAAATCACGCCCTTCGAGATAACGAATCAGCGCGGCCAGATTGATGTAGGCCGTGTCGAGATTCTCATAGACGGTGATGAATTTCTCTGTGCGTTCGGGCATGGCAAATTCCGGCGCGAAGTCTAGCAGAAGCAGGCGGAAAGCCGTCAAGCCGCTCCGGGGCTTGACGGCTTTCTATTTTTGATTGCCTTACTCACGCCTGCTATGACAAACTCCGCCGCAACATCTGCTGACGGTGAGACTGAAGGCGCGGCACGTCTTATCAAGCGCGAAGAAATCGAATCTCTTAAACTTTGGAGGCACACTTTGCTTCGAGGCATCTTTCGCACCAAAAACCTTGACGACATTATGGCGGCAGCGGGCGGCCCGCAGTTCTCTCTACGGCGCACGCTCGGCGCGTTCAATGTGACGCTAATCGGCATCGGCGCGATTGTCGGCGCGGGCATCTTCGCCACTGTCGGAACCGCCGCCGCCGGTGCCGCTTCGCGACCCGGCGCGGGGCCTTAGCTGATGCTGTAGTTCGTAATCACGGCGATTGTCTGTGCCTTCACCGCGCTGTGCTATGCCGAGTTCGCTTCGATGGTTCCGATTTCCGGTTCGGCCTATACCTATTCTTACGCGACGCTCGGCGAATTGGTGGCGTGGATTATCGGCTGGGATTTGATTATCGAGTATGCCGTCGGCAACATCGCGGTGGCGATTAGCTGGGCGGAATACTTTGCCAAGCTGATGCGAAATCTGGGCGTGGATATTCCGCCGTGGCTGGCGACGAACTATCGCGCCGCCGCGAAGTTGGCGGTGGACGACCCGGCGCTCTACGACAAACTTTTCGGCGGCGCACCGCACCTGTTCGGTTATCCCATCATCTTCAACGCGCTGGCCGTCCTCATCGTCGCGCTCATCACGGTCGTTCTCGTCTGGGGCATCCGCGAGTCGGCCAACTTCAACGCCGTGATGGTCGGCATCAAAATCCTCGTGCTGGTCTTCTTCGTCGGCGTGGCTTTTTATTATGTTTCGCCCTCGAAGATGGCGGTGAACTGGACGCCTTTTCAACCGACGGGCTGGCACGGCACGTTCGTCGGCGCGGCGCTCGTCTTCTTCGCCTACATCGGTTTCGACGCCGTCTCGACCGTCGCCGAAGAGACGAAGAATCCTTCGCGCGATTTGCCCATCGGTATTATCGCATCGCTCATCATCTGCACGTTTCTCTATGTCGTCGTCGCCGCCGTCTTCACAGGCATTATTCCCTACGATGAACTCGTCAAGACGACCGCCTCGCAGCAGGCCGAATCACTGACGATGGCGCTCGACCACGTTGCGCCCAAAGGCACGACATGGCCGAGCACGTTCGTCGCCTTCGGCTCGGTCATCGCGCACACGGCTGTGCTGCTCGTCTTTCAACTCGGTCAGCCACGCATCTTCTTTTCGATGGCGCGCGACGGGCTGCTTCCGCCCATCTTCGCGAGCGTCCACCCGCGTTTCAAGACGCCGCACGTCACGACGATTATGACGGGCGTCTTCGTCGGAGGCGTCGCGGCGTTTGCGACGATTGACGAGATGGTGAACCTGACGAACATCGGTACACTCTTCGCTTTCGTCCTCGTCTGCGTCGGCATCCCCATCCTGCGTATGAAAGACCCGGATCGTAAACGACCGTTTCGCGTTCCCTTCGGGGCGTGGCTGCTGCCTCTGCTTGGGGTCGGCTCGTGCCTGTTCCTGATGTTCTATCTGCCGCCCGAATCATGGTGGCGCTTTATCGGCTGGCTCGTGCTCGGCATGGCAATCTACACGTCCTACGGCTACACGCACAGCGCTATCGGTAAAAAGCTCGGACGCCCCTCGCGCGCCCCCGTGCCGGTCAAAATCGCCGCGTTCGGATTTCTTTTGACAGCCATCGGACTGTTTACAATCCCGCATGATGCAGGCCCCGGCGAGCTTTATCAGAAAGCGACGATTGCCACCTTAGAGGGGCACACGCGCGCCGTCGCCGGACTTGTGATGATTTTGATCGGAATAATTATCGGCATCGCCGGGTCGGTGTTGGGCGCTTCGCAGGCGGAGCCGGGCGACGCCGCGCGCTAGACCGAAGTGGGGGCTGTAGTATGAAGATTCTCGTCCTCGGCGCGGGGCGCATGGGGTTGGGCGCGGCCTATGACCTCGCGCACAACTGCGAGGCCGAAGCCGTGACGGTCGCCGATATTGACATCGAGCGCGCACGCGCTGTCGTCGCCACCGTCAAAAGCGATAAACTGACGGCGGCGCAGATTGATGTCGCAGACCAGACGCAGGTCGTCGCGTTGATGCGCGGGCACGATGCCGCTCTCAGTTGCGTCGTCTATCATCACAATTTGAATCTGGCGCGGGCGGCCATCGAGGCGCACACAAATTTCTGCGACCTCGGCGGCAACAACTCGGTCGTTGATAGTGAACTCGCGCTTGACGCGGAGGCGCGCGCCGTCGGCATCAACATCATTCCGGACTGCGGACTCGCGCCGGGGATGGTCGCTGTGCTCGCGGCGCATGGCGCGGAGCGCTTCGATAATCTCGAAGCGCTCCACATCCGCGTCGGAGGATTGCCGCTGCAACCGCGCCCGCCGCTCGATTATCAGATTATCTTTTCCGTCGAGGGCTTGATTAACGAATACGTCGAGCGCGCGCGCGTCATCCGCGACGGTCGAATTGTCGAAGTGGATTCGTTGACCGAGCTTGAGACGCTATCTTTCGGCGCGCCCTACGAACAGATGGAAGCCTTTCAAACTTCGGGCGGGACTTCGACGCTGCCCGAAAGTTTTCTGGGACGCGTTCGGGAGTTGGACTACAAGACGATACGCTTCCCCGGTCACTGCGAGCGATTCAAGTTGCTCGTTGACCTCGGACTCGCCGCGAGCGAAGCGATTGAAGTCGAGGGCGCGCGTGTCGCACCACGGCGCATCCTCTGCGAGACGCTCGTCCGGCATCTCCCGGCGGACGAGCCTGACGTGGTGCTGATCCGTCTCGAATTTCGCGGGCTGTTGAAAGGCCACAGCCAAACTCTGCGCTACGACATCATTGATCGCTTCGACGAGCGCACGGGCTTGAGCGCGATGATGCGCACGACCGCCTTTCCCGCCTCCATCGTCGCGCAGATGATGGCGCGCGGCGAGACGACCGTGCGCGGGGCAGTCCCGCAGGAACGCTCGATTCCGCCCCGCGCGTTTGTCGCCGCCCTCGCTGCGCGCAATATACGAATTAACGAAACGATGTTTTAGAGCAGTTTAAGATTTGCGCGCTTCTTCTTTGCGCCTTGGCGTCTCTGTGCGTGAGATTAAGTTTTCACGCACGGACGCCTAGGCGCAAAGAAGAAGAAGGTCGTAAATATTTGAGGAAGGTTTTATGAACGCGCTTCCTATTATTATCGGCGCGCTGTGCGTGCTGGCCTGCCGCGCCCGGTCCCGGCGGCCGCGCAGGGT
>CAXTRQ010000142.1:6895-15375 GCA_964246705.1 uncultured Pyrinomonadaceae bacterium | reverse complement strand
GACGGGCGCAACGTCAATCAGTGGGTCACCATCGAGTATAACTTTAATATTTACTGAGCGAGCATGGAGTGATTCTATAGGTGACTGCAACGAAAGTTGGGATTCACCACCGCAGGCACAGAGGACATAGAAGGGGCACAGAGTTTCAAGATTCAAGATTTGTAATTTCAAATCTGAAATCTGAAATCTCTGTGCCCCCTCTGTGCTCTGTATCTGCGGTGGTTCTTGTTAGTGAACTAACTTCTCCGTCACGCGGCGGATACGTTCGACGCCTTCCTTGAGGCGGTCGAGGGAGGTGGCGTAGGAGATGCGTATGTAGCCTTCCGCGCCGAAGCCTGCGCCGTCTGTGACGACCGTGTGCGCCTCTTTCAAAAGCTTGTCAGCGAACTCGCCGGAAGTTTTGAGTTCGCCGCCGAGACAGCCGCGCACATCTGGAAAAGCATAGAACGCGCCCTCCGGCTCGACGCAACGAAAGCCGGGCACGTCTGATAGTGCTTCGGTCAACCAGTCGCGGCGCTGGCGATATTCGGTCAGCATTTCGCCGACGCAATCCTGCGATGAATTGAATGCGGCGGTGGCGGCATACTGTGAAATCGAGTTCGGATTGCTGGTCGAATGGCTCTGAACTTTAAGCATCCCCTTCGTCCACGTTTGAGGCGCAAGCGCATAACCGATGCGCCAGCCCGTCATGGCGAAGGTCTTCGAGAAAGAACCGGCGATGCAGAGCCGCGCGCGTACCTCTTGCGAGAGACTCGCCGCGCTGAACACCTCGGCGGGAGGATAAACGAAGCGCAGATAGCATTCGTCCGAGATAGCGTAGATGCCGCGCTCGACGACGAGTTCCATAATCCGTCGAAACTCTTCCGGCGGGATGACGCGCCCCGAAGGATTCGACGGCGAGTTGAGAATGATGAGACGCGTGCGCGGCGTGATGGCGCGCACGACCTCCTTGGCGGTCAATTGGAATCCTGATTCTTCGGTCTCGATAAAGACTGGCGTCGCGCCCGCGAAGGTCACGATCTCAGGAAAGGTGACCCAGTAAGGCTTGGGAATCAAAACCTCGTCGCCGTGCCCGACGAGCGTCACGACCGAATTGAAGATAGCTTGTTTACCGCCCGCCGTCGCCATCACTTCTGACGGTTCGTAGTGTGCTCCGAATTCGCGTTCGTAGTAATTAATGATTGCCTGTTGCAGATTCTTGATTCCGGCGGTCGGCGTGTATTTCGTATGACCGGCGCGCATCGCTTCGATGGCAGCGAGTTTGATGTGTTGCGGCGTGTCGAAGTCAGGCTCGCCCGCGCCGAGGTCAACTACATCCGCGCCCGTCGCGCGCAGGGCGACCGCCGCCTGCATCGCCGCCAGAGTAGCCGATGGTTGCATTCGCGCCACGTTGTCGGAGGTGCGAAAGCCCTCTTCATTTAAAGATTTTGGCATGCTGGTCATCTGTTTTCGTCTCTTGAGAGTTGCGATTGATGTTAGCGGCTGAGGGCGCTTGCGCGCAAGGCGGGGCAGGTTAAGAGAAACGGCGCGCTAGCAGATGCGGTGCTGTTCGCGCGCCTTGAATGCCTCAAATCTCACTTCTTCGAGCCGCTTTTCTTACTGCCGCCCTTCTTCGACCCTCCCCTTTTAGAGCCGCCTTTCGATGAGCCTTTGTGTGCACGCGTCTTGGCAGCCTTCTTGGCTGAAGCGGATTTCTCGGCTTCGGAACGCGAGGCAGAAGCCTTGCCGCCCTTCTCGCCACCCTTCTTATACGGGGCTTTATTCTCTTTCTTGCCGCGACCCGAGCCGCTCTTCTTGCCGCCGCCAGAAGCCTTGTTAACGGTCGCCCATGCGATGCGCTCCGCAGTCTTTTTAGACGCGCCGCGTTTCTCCACACTCTCTTCGATGTGTTCGGCCTGACGTTTCTGCTTGTCCGTGTATGCAGACTTATCGCCTCTTGGCATTCAACACAATCCTCCCTTCTGTTTGGTGACGACGCCGCGCTGCTCGAAAAAAACAACGCGCGTTCGATGATTGAACGCGCGTGAGTATAACATCTTCGTATCGCGTGGATTTCAACTTTTGCTGACCTTCCGCCGCATGCGTTCTTCGACGGACGGGGGGACTAATCCTTCGATAGCGCCGCCGAGTTGATGGACTTCTTTGACGAGGCGTGAACTGACATACGAATAAGCTTCCGCCGACATCATGAAGACCGTCTCGATGCGCGGCTCAAGGCGACGATTCATCAAGGCCATCTGCAACTCGTACTCATAATCCGAGATGGCGCGAATGCCGCGCACGATAGCGTCCGCCTCCTGCTCAACCGCATATTTCACGAGCAGACCTTGAAACGCATCAACTCTCAGACGGCAAGCGCCGCTTTTAATCTCCGACAAAACTTCTGCCAGTATTTCTCTGCGCTCGTCAATGGAAAACAGCGGTTGCTTTTCGGGATGGACGAGAATGGCGATGATAATTTCGTCGAACAGTTTGCAGCCGCGCTCAATGATGTCGAGGTGGCCGTTGGTCACTGGGTCGAACGAACCGGGATAAATTGCGCGTCGCATATCTTGGGAAGAGAACAGAATCGTCGAAACTGGCAATCGCCGGAAACTTGAGAAGCAAATTAGCACAGCCGCCCGCGCCGGAACAATGAGGAAGATGTGATGTGGTATCTTCCATCTTGACATGGCTTGAGACGTGATGTTTCAATACATGCATACAAACGTGGTGAGTTAAGGCGACTTGCGGCCACGTAAAATAAACAGCTAAACAGCTCGGCGCGTCTTGACGGTTAAAGACCTACGCTAGAATCAGGCTTCGGATTCGCAAAAGCCCCGCGTTGTTTGGCGCGGGGCTTCAATTTGCGTGCAGCCGGAACCACCCCCTATTTGGCACGCCGGAGAAGGATTTCAGGAATGAGCAATTTTCTCGAAGCATTGAAAGAGCGCATCGTTGTTTTCGACGGCGCGATGGGCACGAGTCTCCAGACGCAAAATCTGACGGTAGATGATTATGGCGGGGCGCAATTCGAGGGTTGCCCCGAATATCTGCTCATCAGCAAACCGTCAGCGGTAGAAAAAGTCCACACGTCATTCTTCGATGTCGGCTGCGATGTCGTCGAAACCAATTCCTTCGGCGGGACGCCGGTCGTGCTGACGGAATACGGCATCGCGGAGATGGCTTATGAATTGAACTTCAAGGCTGCACAACTCGCCAAGCGCATTGCCGCCGATTATTCAACCACAGCCAAGCCGCGCTGGGTCGCCGGTTCGATAGGGCCGGGCACGAAACTGCCGACGCTGGGACAAATTACTTTCAATCAACTCAAGACGGCTTATGCCGAACAGGTGCGTGGCCTCCTCGATGGCGGCGCAGACCTGCTCATCGTCGAAACCTGTCAAGACCTTCTCCAAACGAAATCTGTGCTGGCGGCCATTTTTGAGAATTTCGCCGCCGAGCGACGGCGCGTGCCCGTGATCGCACAGGTGACCATCGAAATCTTCGGGACGATGCTCAACGGAACGGAAATCAGCGCGGCGCTGACGGCACTGGAGCCTTTTCCGATTGACGTTATCGGGATGAATTGCGGGACGGGGCCGAAACACATGTCGGAGAGCATTCGCTATCTCTGCGAAAACGCGCCGCTGCCCGTCTCCGTGCTGCCGAATGCGGGGCTGCCGCAAGTCAAAGACGGCGCGCAGCATTACGATGAAACGCCCGAATCCTTCACCGCACAGATTATTCATTTCGCCAGAGATTTCGGCGTCAACGTCGTCGGCGGTTGCTGCGGCACGACCCCCGCACACTTACAGCGCGTCGTCGAGGCCATGCAGCACGTCACGCCGAAAGCGCGCGATGCCCGGCTCGTCCCGTCTGCCTCTTCCATTTACAGCCAGCAGCCTTACCGGCAGGATGCCTCGTTCCTCATCGTCGGAGAGCGCGTCAACGCGAGCGGCTCGAAGAAGATGCGCGACCTCCTCAACGTCGAAGACTGGGACGGACTGGTTTCGCTGGCGAAAGAGCAGTCCAGAGAGGGCGCGCACATCCTCGACGTGAACGTAGATTTCGTCGGTCGCAACAGCGAAAAGGATATGCACGAACTCGCCGCGCGTCTCTCGACCAGCGTGACTATCCCTCTGATGTTCGACTCGACCGAATGGCAGAAGATGGAGGCCGGACTGCAACACGCGGGCGGCAAGTGCATTCTGAATTCGACGAACTACGAGGATGGCGTGCCGCGTTTCAAGAAGGTGATTGATCTGGCGCAAAGCTACGGTGCGGCGGTCGTCATCGGAACAATTGACGAAACCGGCATGGCGCGCGCCGCCGAAGACAAGTTTCAGATTGCCAAGCGCGCCTACGAGCATGCGACCACCGAGTATGGCTTTCCCGCGCACGACATTTTCTTCGACCCGCTGGCGCTCCCCATCTCGACAGGCATCGAAGAAGACCGTCGCAATGCAGCGGAAACCATCGCAGCGATTAAGCGCATCAAGGCCGAACTGCCGGAGTGTCTGACGATTCTCGGCGTCTCGAATATTTCATTCGGTCTCAACCCCGCTTCGCGCGTCGTTCTTAATTCCGTCTTTTTGCACGAAGCCGTCGAAGCCGGACTCGACGCCGCCATCGTTAACGCCAGCAAGATTGTTCCGCTCAACCGCATCGGCGAGCGCGAGAGCGAAGTGGCGCGCGACCTCATTTACGACCGCCGGAAGTTTGAGGGCGACATCTGTACTTATGACCCGCTCACGGAGTTCACCACGCTTTTCGAGGGCGTGACGACGAAGAGCGCGAAGCAGGACGTGAGTAATCTGCCCGTCGAAGAACGGCTCAAGCGGCACATTATTGACGGCGAAAAAATCGGGCTGGAAGAGCAATTGAACGTCGCGCTCGAAAACTACGCGGCGCTCGACATTATCAACAACATTCTGCTCGACGGCATGAAAGTGGTCGGCGACCTCTTCGGCAGCGGCCAGATGCAACTGCCTTTCGTTCTTCAATCGGCGGAAGTGATGAAGACCGCCGTGCGCTTCCTCGAACCCTTCATGGAGAAGAAAGGCGGGGCGACCGCCAAGGGCACGATGATTCTGGCGACCGTTAAGGGCGACGTGCACGACATCGGCAAAAATCTCGTTGACATCATCCTGACCAATAACGGCTATCGCGTCATCAACCTCGGTATCAAGCAGCCGATAGAAAACATCATCAACGCTTTCGAGGAGCACGGCGCAGACGCCATCGGGATGAGCGGCCTGCTCGTGAAATCAACTTTGATTATGCGCGAGAACCTCGAAATCCTGAACGAGCGAGCCATCAAGGTTCCGGTCGTGCTCGGCGGCGCGGCCTTGAACCGTCGCTACGTGGATGAGGATTTGCGCCCGATTTATGCGAGCCAACTTTTCTACGCGAAAGATGCCTTCGACGGCCTGCACGTGATGGACGAATTGACGGGCGTCGCAGAGGGACGGGAGGTTGAAGGGACTAAGAAACGGATTGCCGCAGCCGCAGGCGCTTCGCACGGAAACAACGCTGCTGCCGACGCCGACGATGACGACAAGGAAGACCTCGTCGGCGAAGATGCAAAACTCGGAATCCGTCAACCGGCGAGGCCGCGCGCCGTTAAAAAAATCGCGGGCGATACGACGCATACCGTGCGCTCGGACGTGAATCCGCACGTCGCAATTCCGCGCGCTCCATTCTATGCTTCGCGCGTGGTCGAGGACGTTTCGCTCGATGAAGTGTTCGCTTTCGTCAACGAGACTGCGCTCTTCAAAGGTCAGTGGCAGTTCAAGCAAGGTCGCATGTCTGCCTAAGACTATCGCACGCTTGTCGCGTAAAAGGTGCGCCCCGCTTACGAGTAATTGAAGGAACGCGCGCGGCGCGAAAAGCTTCTCACGCCGCGCGTCGTCTACGGGTATTTCCCCTGCCAGTCTTCAGGAAACGACCTTATCATCTACAGTGAAGACGAGCGCACGGAGCGCACGCGCTTCACTTTCCCGCGCCAGCCCGAGGGCAAGCGGCTCTGTCTCGCAGACTATTTCGCCACGCAGGATTCGGGTCGGATGGATACGGTCGCCTTCCATCTCGTCACGATGGGACGACGCGCGAGCGCCTACTCTCAGGAACTTTTCAAGGCGGACAATTACACAGACTATCTCTACTTTCACGGGCTGAGCGTCGAAGGCGCGGAGGCTCTCGCGGAACTCTGGCACAAACGCATTCGTGAAGAGCTAGGCATCGCCGGACGCGACGCGCCGCAGTTGGCGAAGCTTTTCCATCAAGGCTATCAAGGCTCGCGCTTCAGCTTCGGCTATCCGGCCTGCCCGAACCTCGAAGATCAGGCGAAGCTTTTCGAGTTGCTTGACCCGTCGCGCATCGGCGTCGAACTCACCGAAGAATTTCAACTCGAACCGGAGCAATCCACCTCCGCCATCATCGTTCATCACGAAGAGGCGAAATACTTTTCGATAGACTGAAACGTGCATTAGAGTTCAAAGTTGAAGACCGTCGCTTTTGACTTTGAACTTTGAACTTTGAACTTTAAACTTGTCTCCTATGATCGAGCCGACGGCGGAAGAGATGGCTGTGCTTTCCGGCATGGAGCGATTCGCTTTTCGTGTCGCGCACAGGATGAATCGAGGGCGTTGGAAACGCTTCTGGACTTTCTGCCAGCGAACATTCGGGGCGAACTGGATACATCTTGCGACCTATAACATCATGCGGGTCTATGGCCTCGAACACATCGAATCAATCGAGCGCGCCCGCCCGCTCCTGCTTGTCGCCAACCATCGTTCCTTCTTCGATATGTATGCCGTTTCGAGCGTTCTTTTCCGCCGGACGAAATGGCGCAAAAAACTTTTCTTTCCCGTGCGCGGGCGTTTCTTTTACGAATCGCCGCTCGGCATGCTGGTCAATCTTTTGATGGGTTGGTGGTCAATGTACCCGCCTTTTTTTGCGACGGGTGACCATCCGAGTTTAGAGAAGCGCGCGTTCGATAAATACTCTGTGCGGCTGCTCGCGCAGCTTTGCCGCGAGGGGGAAGGCCACGTCATCGGCTTTCACCCCGAAGGCAAGCGCAACAAGGAAGCAGACCCCTATTCTTTCCTGCGACCGCAACCGGGCGTCGGCAAGTTGATTAAAGATTCCGCGCCGCAAGTCGTCCCGGTCTTCATCGCAGGGCTGGGCAATAATCTCCGGCGGCAAGTGCTAGCCACCTGGCGCGGCGGGGTGCGGATACGCTTTCAATTGGGCGCGCCGCTCGATTTATCGTAGCTTATAAAGACGCGCGACTCGGTGCGTACCTACAAAGAGATTGCCGATTTCGTGATGGGCAAAATCGCCGAACTCGGAGAGCAAGACCGCTCGTTGCGCGCGCTTGAGTCGAAGCCCAGCGCCGCGCTCGCCTCATCAACTTTCCATCAAAGCTTGTAGCACGCGATGCCGACACTCCCGCTGGTCATCATCAATCCCGCATCCGCCGAAGGCGCAACCGGCGAAGCATGGCCCTCAGTCGCCAGCGATTTGCGGCGACACTTCGGCGCGTTCAATTGCGCCTTCACTAAAAAAAGCGGAGATGCGGCGCGCCTCGCTCTCGGCGAGGCGCAAGCGGGCAGGCGCTTCATTATCGCCTGTGGCGGCGACGGCACGATTTCAGAAGTTGCCAATGGCCTGCTTCAATCGGGGGCGGATGCGGAGTTTGGCATTCTGCCGAGCGGCACGGGCGGCGACTTCCGCCGCACCCTTTCGATTCCGACGCGCATCGCCGACGCGGCAGCGATTTTGCGAAGCGGGCGCACGCGCCAGATGGATGTCGGGCGCGTATCGTTCGTCAATCACGCAGGTGAGGATGAGTTGAGATATTTCGTCAACGTCGCCTCGTGCGGGATGGGCGGCGAAGTGGTCAGGCGCGTCAAGGAAGATTCGCCTTCATGGCTGCCCGCTCGCAGTTCGCGCGTGCTGGGTGGAAAGCTTTCCTTTGCGTTCGCGGCGCTGCAAACGACTTTGACTTTTGTGAAGCCTCGTCTGCAACTCAAACTCGACGACGGCGCGGAGTTTCGTCTCGTCGTCGCTAATCTCTGCATTGCGAACGCGAAGTATTTCGGCGGCGGCATGAAGGTCGCGCCCGAAGCGCGGCTGGACGACGGGTTGCTCGATGCGGTCGCCATCGGTGAGATGAGCGCGCTCTCGATTCTGGCGAACTCTTATCGCGTCTATCTCGGCACACATCTCGGTATGCAACAGGTGCAACACGCACGCGCGCGGCGCATCGAGGCACGCCCCGCCGCCGGAGATGAAGTGATAACTTTAGAGATTGACGGCGAACTGGCCGGACGCCTACCCGCGACCTTTGAAATCATCCCGCGCTCTCTGCGCATGCGCTGCCCTTAGCAGCCATCTCAAAAATCCCTTCTCCCAATTCTTTGCGCCTTTGCATCTCCGGCGGGGAAAAAATTGAAGAAAAAAAAAAAAATTAGAGCACGCGAGGAATAAGGGCC
>CAXTRQ010000142.1:0-6885 GCA_964246705.1 uncultured Pyrinomonadaceae bacterium | reverse complement strand
CTCTACCCCCCCCCCACCCCCTGCCCCTCCCTTTCTCCCACCCCCGCGCCGCCGTAGATGAAATGGCGCAAAGTGGCAAACCTTCGGCTTTAACCCGCGTTGCTGAAAGCGCCGCTGCCGAGAAAATTTTTGCGCACGTAAATAATAGTATCTTGGAGAGTCTCCGCCGGGTCGCGCGGCGTGAAGCCGAGTTCGCGTGTGGCCTTCGCCGCGTCGAGATACCAAAAGTAATCAGCCATCTCAATCTCTGTCGGCTCGACGGGCGGCGCAAGCTTCCAGTGGCGATAGAGAGCGTTCAACCCGCGCGCGCCGGAGAGGGCGAGTTTTGAGGGCAGAGAGAAGCGCGGAGCGGGCGTTTTCGTCAGGCGTTCGAGGCGACCGAAGAATTTTTCAAACGACCAGTTGACCGCGCCGAGCAGATAGCGTTCGCCGTGCACGCCGTTCTGCATCGCGCCGCGAAAGGCTTGCGCCGCATCGCGCACGTCAACAAAGCTGAGACCGCCCTTCGGCACAGACATGATTTTGCGCCCCAAAAAATCGAGAATCACTTTCGTCGAACTGAGCCTCTCGTCGCCCGGCCCCAACAGCAGACTCGGATTGACGATGACGAGCCGCAATCCCTTGCCCGTGAAATGTTCGAGCGCGACGCGCTCTTGATAAACCTTGCTCGTGTAGTAAGGCCAGCGCGAGATGATGTCTAACGGCTGCGGCCATTCTTCGTCAACGATGATGTCGGGGCTATCCGTAACGGCAATCGTCCCGCTCGTTGAAGCCATCACGATGGATTTGACTCCGGCAGCGCGCGCCGCGTCGCAGAGCAAACGCGTCCCGTCAACATGAAGCGCGTACATCTCATGCGCGTCCTCCGTTTCGCGCGAGACGCGCCCGGCCAGATGATAAACTTCGGCGACTCCCTCGACCGCCCGCGCCACATCTTCAGCCGAAGTAATCGAACCTCCGATAGTTTCCACGCCCAACTCTTCGAGCCAGACGGGAGCCGACGTGCTCAGCACGCGAAGATGCTGCATCCCCTCTGCGACGAGTTGGCGCACGAGATGGCTTCCCAGAAAACCCGTCCCGCCCGTCACGAGCGTCAGCGGCGGTCGCCTCTTCGCCAGCGCGGTCTTCTCGCCCGCGCTGGCCGTCTTCGGCTTAGCCGTCTTCGTCGAACTCTTCCGCGCCGTGCGCTGCTTTGTCGTCGCCATAGCGTCTAGGGATGAAAGCGGAAGGATGAAGGATGAACAAGAAGAATGCTTTCGGTCTTGTTCATCCTTCATCCTTCCGCCTTCATACTTTGATTCAGTCTCCTGTTGTTGCCAGTTCGTCTTGGCTGTGATGTTCGGTCGCATCGTCCGAGGCGGCGCGCCGTTCCGACTTCCAGCGCCGCCGGAGCGTTTGAGCGTCGAATCTATGTTTGGTGCGGTCGCGCAAATTCTCGACCTCGTGGCGGACGAGCGCGGCAACCAGCCTGTAAGCTTCGGACTTCGGCATGTCCTTGGTCAGTTCTTCCAATTCCCCGATGGAGAGAAAGCGACCGACGCGCGCTTCCACGTCGCGGCTCTTCAAGACATTTGAACCCTTCGGTAAAGCTTCATACGTGCCGTGCAAGTAAAGCGGTAAGATTCCCGTCCGCGTCGACAGCGCGAGATAGCCGGTAATCGGCTTAAAATCAGCCAACACACCCGTCACAGAGCGCGTGCCTTCGGGGAAGATGAGCGCGTTATAGCCACGTTCGAGGAACGAGCGCGCGTGGCGCAGCGATTTTCTCAGAGAGCCGCTGCGCTCCATCGGGACGGTGTTGGTGAAATTGTCCATGTAGGCGCGCTTGAATTTGTTGTCGTAGAAATAATCTGCGGCGGCCAGCGCCACGATATCGCGCCCCTGCTCGCCGAGCGCCATCTTGACGAGTCCCATGTCGAGATGCGACGTGTGGTTGGAGGCGACAATGAAGTTCGTGTGCACCGGAATGTTCGTGCAGCCCTCGCATTTCATGTGCAGAAACTTCTCGTAGAAGAGACGCTGCAAGACATCCAGCCCCTTGTTGCCGACCGTCCGTACCAGCGAAGGAATATAGATGTCGTCGTCGTTCTGTTCTTCAGCGGCGCGCGCTTCCGCCGCGCGCTTCTGCGCCGCCGAAGGCTTGCGCGTGACGACCGCTTGCAGTTCGCGCAGGCTCTGGACTTCCGTGAGAGTCTCAGGCGAAGTGAGCACGCCGCCCGCCTGTTCAATCGCCGAGGCGAGTTCGACATACATCAGGCTATCGAAACCGAGGTCGGCGAGACGCGTGTTGAAATTAACCTCGGAGCGCGAGCGATTCGAGACGGTCGCAACGATGTCGAGCAGCCAAGCCGTATCGTTGCCCTTCGCGTCTTCGGTCAAAGGCACACGCCCGACCGTCCGCATACTTTCTTCGAGCACTTGCATCGCTTCGACCACTTCGCGCCGCTTGACCTTGCGCGTCGCCGTGCGCGGCAGTTCACCGTCCCAGAAGTGTAGAACTTTGACGCGCTTGAAGAAGGGGAGCGTCGAAGAGATGTCGCGGAAATGCTCTTCGACCTTGCGCCGCACTTCTTCGCGCGAAAGCGCAATGTCGTGGTCGTAGTCGGGAACGACCATGCACGCGACCTTTTCGCCGATGCCTTCGGCTAAACCGACGACGCTCAATTCCTTGATGAAAGGCGAGTCGACGTAGAGTTCCTCGATCTCGTCCGGGTAGACGTTCTTGCCGTTCGTATCAACGATAATCTCTTTCGAGCGTCCGACGAGATAGAGATTGCCGTCGTCGTCCAGACGACCGAGGTCGCCCGTGTAGAGCCAGCGATTGACGAGCGTCAGGCGCGTCGCGTCCTCGTTCTGGTAGTAGCCGAGCATGACGTTTGCGCCGCGCGCGATGACTTCGCCGATGCCGGAAGCGTCCGGTTCGGCAATCTTCACTTCGACGCCGGGCAGCGCGCGCCCGACGCTCGTCGCGTTCAAGTTGTTCTGCGGGCGCGTCACGGTCAGCACGGGCGAGGCTTCGGTCAACCCGTAGCCTTCGAGGATCGTGAAGCCGAGTCCGTGCATGTCTCTCTTGACCTTCTCGTTCAGCGACGAGCCGCCGCTGATGAGATAGCGGATGCGCCCGCCCATGCCCGCGTGAATCGGGCGAAAGACAATCTGGCCGAGATTGAGAGGCGTTCTGTCCCTGAGCCAGCCGTTGAACTGAATCAGCAAATCTGCGGCGCGGCTGACCCATACGCCGTTCTCGTTGAGGCGAGTCTTGATGCGGCGATGCAATAATTCCCATAGCGCGGGCACGCCGACCATGCCCGTGACATGCCCGTTCTTGATGGCGCGCGCCAACTCTTCGCCCGAAAGCTCCGGCAGATAAGTAATCTGCGCGCCGCGACTGAGCGGGGTCAGGAAGCCGGTCGAGAACTCGAAAGTGTGATGAAGCGGGAGCACGGAAAGCACGCCGTCGTGCGTCGTCATGTCGAAGACCGACGAGAGCATCGAGACCATGTTCGTCAGATTCTTGTGAGAGAGCATGACGCCCTTCGGTTGCCCGGTCGTGCCGGAAGTGAAGATGAGAGAAGCGAGCGAGTTGGGCATGACCTTCGACGGAAGCAGCGCCAACCGCTCGTCCTCCGTCTGCTGGTCGGGCAACTCGAAAATCTCTTTGTAACGCCAGAACTGCGTCGCGCCGAGTCCTGCGGCATCGAGCTTCGATTCCAGATCAGCGTGCTTCTCATCCAACTCTTCGCTGAGCACAATGCCCGTCGCGCCGCTCGCGCGGACGAAATTAACAATCTCGTCGGTCGAGCTTTCCGGGTCAACCGGCACGCAAGTCGCACCCGCCTTGAGCACGCCGAAATAGCTCAAGCCCCATTCCGGCGCGTTGTGGCTGATGAGCACGACGCGGTCTGCCGGGCGCACGCCGCGACCTGCGAGAAACGCTCCGGCGCGCGTCGCCAATTCCTGCAAGTCCTCGTAGGTGTATTGCTCCTTCTGCCCGTCGCGCTCGATACGCATGGCGACGCGCGTCGAGAAACGCTTGGTCGAAGTCTCGAAGAGTTCGAGCAAATCCCGGTAGGTATAGACGCGCTTGGGCTGCGCGCGCATGTCCTCTTCGAGTTTCGGGAAGACCCATTTCTTGAGACCCGGAAAATGGATGTGCATCCAGTAGTCGTACCAGTCGAACTTCTCCGGCTGCCAGGGCAGCAACGCCTGCTCGTCTTCGCGGAGGTGCGAGATGAGGGAACGGACGTTGTCGGCGCGGAAGATGTATGCGTTCTCGACCGTGAAGGGGCGAAACATCTCGAAGGCTTCCTGCGTCTCGCTCGTAAATTTCTCGACGCGCTCGACCTGCTCTTTCGCCTGATCAATAATCTCCGTCAGACGGCCTCCGCCCCAGCGTGGTCGCACGCGGTCGAGCAGTCCGTTAACTTTCTTGGCCGCCGCGTTGACCATCGGCGTCGAGGTCGAATCGAAACGCGAGGGCGAGACGGACTTGGCTTCCATGCGCCCGGCAATCTGGTTGACCAGCTTGAAGCCCTCTTCCTTCTCCAGAAAATGTTTCCGCTTGTACATCCCCAGCAGCCCGACGATGCGGCGCATGTCGTTCGGATTGCTGTCGCCGGTCGCGGCCTGATAGACGAGACGCGGCTCACGCACGCACGCCTCGGCGGCGACGGCGAGCATCACCGCCGCGACCGAATCAACCGGCGTGATGTCGAGAATCAATTTCTCGTTGACGGGAATTTGTTGCTGCCCTTTGAGCGCGATAAAGATGAGCGGCGCGGTCGTCGTAAAACCTTCGTTCCAGCCGGGGAAGGGATAGGACAAAGCGGACTCGACGATGCTCGGGCGGATGATTGATTTAATCATCCCGCCTTCAGCGGCAACCAGTTGTTCGCCGAGACTCTTGGTGTAAGTGTAAATGTTAGGCCAACCCCACCACGTCGCCCGCTCGATGCCGAGTTCGGTCAGGCGTTCGCGCGTCCAAACCTTACGCTCGCGCGCCACGGCTAAACCCATCGCATCGAGATCATCGGCGTTGCGCCCTTCCTCGATGAGCCGCTTGCGCGCCTGTTCGCGGAAGCGCGCGGCGGACATCGCATCGCGCGCCTCGTCGCGCACGCGCAACGCCAGCTTTTCGCAATCACGAATCTCCTGCTCGACGAAAAACTCCACGCCCGGCAACTCTTCGCGGCGCGGGAAATAGCCCAAGACCGGATCGCTCTCCCAGACCGAGCCGGAGCGATTGCCCGCGACGAAGCAGGTCGAAACATGGACGAGCGCGGGGCGCTTCATCCTTCTGGCAAAAGCGATAACATTCTGTGTGCCGACGACGTTGGTGCGTAGGGCGCTCTCCAACGTCGGGTTGAAAGTGACGTTGCCCGCGCTGTTGATGACGACATCAATATCGCCCGCCACCGCTTGCGCTTGCGCTTCCGTAAAGCCGAGATTATCTTCCGCGATGTCGCCGCCGACGATCTTCACCTTGTCACGGATGAAGCCCTCGAAGGCCTCGCCATAACGCTCGCGCAGAGGGTCGAAGGGCGGCGCAGTAATAACGTGATCCCAAAAGCGCGTCTCCGACTCGGCCTGCGACCGCGCGCGCACAGTCGTATAGACCTTCCCGACATTCGGAAACCGATGAAGCAGCATGCTCAGCGTGACCTTGCCGAGAAAGCCCGTGGCTCCGATGATAAAGATATTTCTATCCTGATAAATTTCCGTTGGTGACAGCTTCATAAGCTTACAGTTTATTCCATGTCGCAGATGCCGATGATCGGTTGGTGGAGCATCGTAATCTCGGCGGCGCGTCCCATGTGGCTGCGCGCCATCGCAATTGCTTCGGTGAGATTATCGGCGCGTTCCCAGCCCATCATGGCCGGGACGTGTGCGTTCTCTGCGCCCGCCGCGATGACGCGACCGACGTGCTGGCGACCGTTTTCACCCCAGTACCACATGAAGAACGGATGCGCGCCGTGATAGGCGTTGCCGCGCCGATACATCTCGATGTAGCTCGGATTGGTTGCGAACTCGCGCTCGTACTTATCGCGCAGAACATTCGAGTCGCGCGTCTCCGGCAGCAGGCGATTGAAGAACTCGATGTAGCTCGGATGAAAATTGTGGTCGAACTCGTCGTAGCAAGGATGATGGAGAATGAGCACGCCCCCTTTTTTGAGAAGCGGCTTGTTCCTGTAAAAGTTGAAATGATAACCGAGCGCCATGACCTGCACGAGCAGAGGGTTCAATATCGAATAGACGTTGTAGGGCGAGATGTCCGGAATACCCGTAATCAGGATGTCGCACTGGCCGTTAATCGGAATTGCGTACTGGTCGAAATTCTTCTGGAGGATGGCGGCGTGAGTCGGCTCCGTGCGACCTGCGTGACAGGCGATCATCTCGTACTGCGCGGGAACCGAATGGAGCAATTTGCGGCGCGCGGCGCGCGGCATCGCGCCCATCGTGCGGCGCATGCCCTCAAATTTAAGACGGTCGAAGGCAGAGAAATCGTCCTCGTTCTTCAGCAGAAAATCCATCTCGCCCGTATACATGCGATTGTTGAGCGCCGTCTCGATGTGGAAGACGTTCATGTGCTCGTCAACAAGTTTTCCCAGCCGCTCGACCTTGTGGCTGAGCATCGAACGCTGCGGATCCATGTAGCTGTCGGAATCTCGTATGGTCTGCGGCTCGTGATGCGCGCGCAATGATTCGTAATCGCAGAGTCCGACGGCGACGGACTTGTGCCCCCCGTCCATCGGTACGAGATTGATATTGACGTAGATGAGCAGATCGCTCTCGACTGCGCGGCGGTTGATGCGTAGAGGCTCTTGATGTTTCGTCTCGCCGAGTTTAACGAGTCCGTCGTCCCATTCCGCGTCGTGGTTGTAATAG
>CAXTRQ010000141.1:0-15727 GCA_964246705.1 uncultured Pyrinomonadaceae bacterium | reverse complement strand
GCGACGACCCGCATGATCTCGTCTATAAGACTGGCGACTTCGGTCGCATGCTGGAGGATGGCAACTTTGAATTTCTTGGTCGTCGTGACCAGCAAGTTAAAATCAGGGGCGTGCGGGTTGAGCTTGGGGAGATTGAGAATCTGCTGCGTCGTCATGAGACGGTCAAAGATGTCGCGGTGGTTGATCGTGACGATTCAGAGGGGAATAAGTTTCTTTGCGCTTATGTCGTGGTCGGCGAGGAAGGTGGCAATGGAAACTTGCGCGAGTATTTGTCGGAGCAGTTGCCAGAGTTTATGTTGCCTTCAGCTTTTGTCGTGATGGACGAGTTGCCGCGCACGCTCAACGGCAAGGTTGATCGCAAGGCTCTGCCGACCGTGGAGCAAGTGAGAGCGCAACGTCAGAATGGGGAAGAAGCGCCGCGCACGCCTGTTGAGGAAATCGTGGCGGGCATCTGGTGCGAAGTGTTGCGGCTGTCGCATGTCTCGACTTCAGATAATTTCTTTGAACTCGGCGGTCATTCGCTTCTGGCGGCGCAAATTATCTCGCGGGTGAGAGAGGCGCTTAAAGTTGAACTGCCGCTACGTGTACTGTTCGAGTCGCCGACCGTCGAGGCGTTAGCGCAACGCATCACGGAGCAGCAGAGTGATGGAACACAGACCGAGGTCGAGCCTCTCAGCCCTGTGGAACGCACAGGCGAGTTGCCGCTGTCTTATTCGCAGCAGCGTCTATGGTTTCTTGAACAGCTTGGGTCTGGCGGCTCTGCTTACAATATTCTGCTGGCAATAAAGCTGTTGGGGGAATTGAACGTCGCGGCGTTGGCGCAGACCTTCGACGAGGTGGTGCGGCGACACGAAATCCTCCGCACCAACTTTCAGGCGGTGGATGGAAGGCCGTTGCAGATAATCGCGCCGACCCGGAACCTCGACATCCCGCTGGTTGACCTGCGTGCCTTGAGCCGTGACGAACAGGAGGCAGAAGCTAGGCGGTTGGCTGAGGTGGAGGGCGCTACGGAATTCAATCTGGCGACGGGCGCGCTCGTGCGGGTGAGTCTGGTGCGACAGTCCGAAGGCGAGCATGCCTTAATCTGTACAATGCATCACATCGTCAGCGACGGCTGGTCGCGCGGCGTACTCGTGAAAGAGGTTTCGGCGCTGTACGAAGCCTTCATCCAAGGACAGCCTTCGCCGCTGCCTGCGCCCTCCATCCAGTACGTAGATTTCGCCGCATGGCAGCGCCGGTGGTTGCAAGGGGAAGTGTTGGAGAGAGAACTGGGCTACTGGAAGAACCAATTTGAAAAGTCGCCACCCGTGCTTCAGTTGCCGACCGACCGGCCACGCCCTCCGATTCAGACACATCGCGGGGCATTCATGCCGGTCAGGATTTCTCCAAGTCTGACAGAGGCTCTCGGCGCGCTTAGTCGGCGGGCGGGAGCGACCGTTTTCATGACGCTGCTCGCGGCGTTCAAGTTGTTGCTGGCACGCTACACGGGACAGGAGGACATCGTCGTTGGCACGAGCGTCGCCAACCGCAACCGCACAGATATTGAAAAGCTGATCGGCTTCTTCGTTAACATGCTGGCGTTGCGGACGGACTGTTCCGGCGATCCGAGGTTCAATCAACTTGTCGCCCGCGTGCGCGAAGTAACGCTCGAAGCTTTCGCGCATCAGGAATTGCCCTTCGAGAAACTGGTTGAAGAGTTGCAGCCAGAGCGAAACCTTAGCTACTCGCCGCTTTTTCAAGTGGTGTTCAGTATGCAGAATGCTCCCGCTTCGGAACTGGCGCTGCCCGGTCTCACGTTAAAATTTCCGGAGGTTGGAGAGTCCGCGTCGAAATATGACCTGCTCCTTGATTTGTGGGATGCCGGGCGGGGACTGGCGGGGGTGTTGGAGTACAACACAGACCTCTTCGACCGCGAGACAGCGGGGCGCATGGTCGAGCACTTCGAGAACCTTTTGGAAAGCCTCGCGGCTCATCCCGAACTGCGGCTTTCAGAACTGCCGATTCTGAAAGAGGTCGAGCGGCAGCGGATAATTGTGGAGTGGAACGAGTCGCGCGCCGAGTATCCTCGACACAGGTGCATACACGAACTGTTCGAGACGCAGGTGGAGGCGACACCCGAAGCCATCGCGCTCGTGAGCGACGGAGAGCATCTGACTTATCGAGAATTGAACCGGCGTGCCAATCAGGTTGCTCATCATCTAGCGTCGTTGGGCATTGGGCCGGGTGGGTTGGTAGGTCTGTGCCTTGAGCATTCACTCGCGGAGGTGGTGGGATTGCTCGGCGTGCTCAAGGCGGGAGCGGGTTACGTTCCATTAGACCCGGAGCATCCGCCGCGCCGTTCGGCTTTCACCCTCGCGGACGCGGCTGTGCGGGTGGCGCTCACCGAGCGGCGATTCGCCGAAGGACTTCGCGCCGCCGTCGCCACGGTTGTCTGCCTCGACGCGGATTGGCACTTGATTGCGCGCGAGAGTGAAGCCGAAGTCAGTAGCGGTGTGACGCCTCAAAACATCGCCTACGTGATTTACACATCGGGTTCCACAGGTGAGCCGAAGGGTGTCGCTATCTCGCACGAGTCGCTGGTCAACTACATTTGGTGGGCCAAGCAAGTCTATCTCAAGCAAGAAAGCTTGGCGTTCCCACTCTACTCGTCGCTCGCCTTCGATTTGACCGTGACATCTATCTACACGGCTTTGATTACAGGCAACCGGCTGCACATCTATCATCAGCAAGGGAAGGAGCCGCCGCTCGAAGGGATTCTGAGGGAGAACGAGGTCGGCGTGTTGAAGTTGACGCCGAGCCATCTGGCTTTGATTAAGAACCGCGATAACCGGCAGTCTCAAATTAAGCGGCTAATCGTCGGCGGCGAGGCTTTGACGACGAAACTGGCGCGCGAGGTTTATGAAAGCTTCGGCGGTCGGGTGGATATTTACAACGAGTACGGGCCGACGGAGGCCACCGTCGGATGCATGATTTACAGGTTCGATCCCGACACCGCCGAGCGTCCCTTCGTGCTCATCGGGCGTCCAGCGGCCAATGCCCAAATCTACGTCCTTGACCGTTGGCTCAACCCTGCGCCCGTCGGTGTGATCGGCGAGTTGTATCTCGCCGGAGATGGCCTTGCTCTCGGATATTTGAATCGGAAGGAGTTGACGGCGGCGAAGTTTCTGCCCAATCCGTTCGTAGCCGCACAGAGGATGTACAGAACCGGCGACCTTGCGCGATGGCTGCCGGACGGCCAACTCGATTTCCTTGGTCGTGCTGATGATCAGGTGAAGCTGCGCGGGTTCCGCGTCGAGCTTGGGGAAGTCGAAGCGGTCTTGAGTCAACATCCCGCCGTGCGTGAGTCGGCGGTTCTACTGCGCGAAGATGTGCCCGGCGACAAGCGACTTGTGGCATATCTCGTCCATGATAATGGTCAGACGCCGGGCGGCAATGAGATGCGACGGTTCATGCAGGAAAGGCTGCCGCCGGTCATGGTTCCGACGACCTTCGTTAAACTTGAACATCTCCCGGTGACGCCGAACGGGAAAGTTGACCGCCGCGCCTTGCCCGCGCCGAACGGGCAGCGCCCCGAACTCGACGCCCCCTTCGTCGCTCCGCAGACGAAACTTGAGCGAGCCATCGCCAACGTCTGGCAAGAGCTATTGCGGGTGGATCGGGTCGGCGTCCACGATAACTTCTTTGAACTCGGCGGGCACTCGATGCTCTTAGTGCAAGTGCATAGCCGTCTGGAAGGGCTGTCCCGGCGTGAGGCCACGATGATTGACATGTTTGAATACCCGACCATCAGCATGCTCGCCAAATTCTTGAGTCAGGAGCAGAGCGAGACACCTGCTGAGCCGACCGAGGTCGAGAGGGCGGAAGACCAGAGAGAGAATCGAAGCCGACTCACGCAGAGACTACGGCAGAGGAAGCAGGCCACGGAAGAGGTGTTGTGAAATTGAATATGCAAAGTCATCCGCCGCCTGAGTACAACGGATTGGAAGTGGCTATCGTCGGGATGGTCTGCCGCTTTCCGGGCGCACGGAGTATCGAACAGTTCTGGCAGAATTTGCGTGAAGGCGTCGAGTCAATTTCATTCTTCAGCGACGAGGAGCTTGAAGCCGCTGGCATCAGTCCTGCCGTCATCCGCGACCCGAATTATGTGAAGGCGAAAGGCGTGCTCGAAGACATAGACCTCTTCGATGCCTCGTTCTTCGGCTACTCACCGAGGGAGGCCGAGATTATTGATCCGCAGCAACGCCTCTTCTTGGAATGCGCTTGGGAAGCACTGGAGAGCGCGGGCTACAACTCCGAAACTTACAAGGGGCTAATCGGGGTCTATGCAGGGGTGGGGATGAATACCTATCTTGCCAATCTCTATTCAAACACAGACCTCATCGAGTCGGTGGGAGGTCTCCAGATTGGCATCGGCAGCGACAAAGATTATTTGACCACGCGCGTCTCCTACAAACTGAACTTGGAGGGGCCGTCGGTGGTCGTGCAAGCGGCCTGCGCCACTTCGCTGGTCGCAGTTCATCTGGCCTGTCAGGGATTGTTGAGCGGTGAATGTGACATGGCTTTGGCGAGCGGCGTGACGTTGGGCGTGCCGCAGAAGACCGGCCACATGTATCAGAATGGCGGCATCCTTTCGCCGGACGGACACTGCCGCGCCTTCGATGCCGAGGCGCAAGGGACGGTCAGCGGTAACGGCATCGGCGTTGTCGTCTTGAAGAGACTGGACGACGCTCTGACCGACGGCGACAGCATCCACGCCATCATCAAAGGTTCAGCCGTCAACAACGACGGCGCAACGAAGGTAGGATACGCCGCACCCCGCGTCGAGGGTCAGGCGAAAGCCGGGAGGGCAGCGCTCAGGACAGCCGAGGTTGACCCGGAGACGGTCACTTATGTCGAGGCGCACGGGACGGGCACAGAGTTGGGCGACCCCATCGAACTCGCGGCGCTCACACGTGCCTTCCGCACGACGACGGGAAAGAAAAACTTCTGCGCTCTCGGCTCCGTCAAGACGAACATCGGGCATCTCGACACGGCCTCCGGCGTGGCCTCGCTCATTAAAGCGACGCTCGCGCTTGAGCACAAGCAGATTCCGCCGAGCCTGCACTTCAAAGAGCCGAACCCAAGGATTGATCTCGCTAACAGCCCTTTTTACGTTAACACTACTCTCAGCGAGTGGAAGACGAACGGTCACCCGCGCCGCGCAGGTGTTCACTCCTACGCTATCGGCGGCACGAACGCGCACATCATTCTCGAAGAAGCACCCGCCGGGGAGCCTTCGGAATCGTCGCGGCCATGTGAGTTGCTGCTGCTCTCGGCGAAGACGGAGACCGCGCTGGAGACGGCTACCTCAAATTTGGTAGGCCACCTGCAAAGACATCCTGAACTCAGCTTGGCTGATGTCGCCTTCACGCTCCAAGTCGGTCGTCGTCTCTTTAATCACCGTCGGATGCTGGTGTGTCGTAACCTTGAGGATGCCGTCAGCGCGCTTCGGATTCGCGATTCGCAACGCGTCGTCACGGCTTCCTCTGAATTCCGCGAGCGGTCGGTGATGTTTATGTTTCCCAGTCAGATGGCGCGGAAGGCCGACGAGATCGCCGATCTCTACGCGAGCGAGCCAGTGTTTCGTGAGCACATAGACCGCTGCGCGGAACTGCTCAAGCCCCATCTCGGAATTGATTTGCGCGACGCGCTGGTCGTTGGCGAGGCGGCAGAGCCGGTTCAAAAATTGGAGCATACAGTAATCGCCGAGCCGGTGTTGTTCATTATCGAGTATGCGTTGGCGCAACTGTGGATGTCTTGGGGCGTCCAACCGGCAGCGATGATCGGCGATGGTCTCGGCGAGTATGTAGCCGCGTGTCTGGCTGGCGTCTTCTCGCTTGAAGAAGCGTTGACGCTGGTGGCGGCGCGTGGGCGGTTGGCCGACAGGCGACCCGCCGGGGCGATGGTTGCCGTGTCGCTGCCGGAACAAGAGTTGTCTCCGCTGCTCGGTCAGAGTCTTTCGCTGGCCGCAGTCGCCGAAGCATCACTCTGCGTAGTATCGGGGCCGTCGGAGGCCGTCGAAGCGTTGGAGCAGCTTCTCTCCAGGCAAGGCGTGAATTGCAGCCGCCTTCAAAATTCGGCCGCCTTCAAGCCGGATGCTTCGGACAACGAGCACAACCCGTTCGCGGAGCAGGCCACACGGCTCGACTTGAAGGCTCCGAAAATTCCTTTTGTCTCCAACGTCACTGGTAGCTGGATTACCGACGCGGAGGCGATTGACCCGCACTACTGGGCGCGACACCTGAGCCAGCCGGGACACTTCGCCGAAGGACTGCGCGAGTTGTTCAAAGAACCGCAAGCGGTTCTGTTGGAGGTCGGGCCGGGACGGACGGCGAGCATACTAGCCAAAGGGCATCCTGAAAAAAAATCCGAGCAGGTCGTGCTTTCAACGCTGGGACATCAACCGCTCCGCGCCACTGTGGCAGCCTCTCTACTCGACACGCTGGGTCGTCTCACGCTCGCGGGCGTGAGCGTCAACTGGGCGGGCGTCCAGAGAGGCGAGCGCCATCGTCGCGTTCCTCTCCCATCGTACCCGTTCGAGCGCCAGCGTCATTGGGTCGAGCGGCGAAGCACGGCTTTCGAGCAACACGAAGAACCTACGGCGCTCGACAGGAAACCGGAAATCGCCGAGTGGTTCTACGTGCCTTCGTGGAAGCGCACGCCCATGCCCGCGAGCGGCGACGCCGGGGGACTCCGAGACGAGAAAACGTGCTGGCTCATGTTTCTCGACCGGGGCAACTTCGGAGTACGCTTCGCGCAGCGGTTGGCGCAGTTTGGCGGCGAGGTGATAACCGTGGAGACGGGAGAGCGATTTGCCGAACTCGGCGCAAGTCACTACAGCGTTAACCCGCAAGAGATGAGCGACTACGATGCCTTATTCAACAAGCTCATCGAGCTTGACCGCGTGCCCGACGCCGTCGTTCATTTCTGGAGCGTCGAGACGGACATTCAGACATCACCGGCCATGAACGGACTCGAAAGGGCGCAGCAACTCGGTTACTTCAGCTTGATCTCGCTGGCACAGTCACTCGGTTCACATATCCTGACGCGCCCGGTTCGCCTCCACGTCGTCTCGAACAACATGCAGGACGTGACCGGCGAAGAGGAATTGTTGCCGGAGAAGGCCACGCTGCTTGACCCCTGCCGGGTCATCCCGCTGGAATATCCGAACATTACCTGCCGGAGCATAGACATCACACTGCCGGAGTCCGGCACTCACAGAGAAAAAAAGTTGGTCGAGCAACTGGCGACGGAACTCGCGGCGGCCACGCCCGAAACGGTGGTCGCTTATCGAGGGGGACACAGGTGGGTGCGTACCTTCGAGCCTGCACCGCTTGCGGGCGAGGGCGGCGGGCGGCCACGATTACGATTCAATGGCGTGTATCTCATCACCGGAGGTCTCGGTCGCATTGGCATGGAACTCGCCGAGTACTTGGCGCAGACGCTTCAGGCAAAACTTATCCTGACCGGACGTTCGGCGTGCCCTGAAAGAGCGGCGTGGGAGCAGTGGCTTGCGACCCACTACGAGGGAGACGCTATCAGCCAAAAAATTAGAAAGCTGCAAGCACTCGAAGACATCGGGGCTGAAGTTTTGACTCTCAGCGCGGACGTTGCCGATGAGGGGCAGATGCGAGAGGTTGTGACCGCAGCCCGCGAGCGTTTCGGCGCTCTCCATGGGGTCATTCATGCAGCGGGCATGTCCGGAGACCCCATCGCCAGCACTGGCGGCGCAACGCTTGAGCCGGACTACGGTTCTCATCTTAACGCCAAAGTGTTCGGCCCTCTCGTGCTCGCGGAAGTTTTGAGAGACAACGAACTGGATTTTTGTCTTCTCTTTTCCTCTCTCGCGTCAGTCCTCGGAGGGCGCGGTTTCGCTCCGCGCCGCGCGACCGAACAGTTCATGGATGCCTTCGCCCATCAGCAGAACCGGGGCGGCTCGACCCCTTGGATGTCTATCAACTGGGACGCGTGGCAATTCGAGGAGCAGACGAACGGGACGGAGAACCGTTTCGCGCTCGCTCCCGCAGAAGGCATCGAAGTCTTCCGGCGCGTGCTGTCCACAGAGAACGTCAGCCAAATCATCGTCTCGACCGGCGAGTTGTCGGAGAGGCTCAGAGAGGCGACCGCACCCGACAACACAACAAGCGCGTACGATCAGTTCGCCGTGCGTGAGAGGCTCAATGCAGCGCACCCCTTCGATCTCAACGGCAGCGATGCGGAAGAGAACTTGAGTCCGGTCGAGAGAAAGATGAGCGAGATTTGGTCGGAGGTGCTAAAGGTCGAGCGCATCGGCCTCTACGTTGATTTCTTTCAACTGGGAGGACAGTCAATCCTCGCCATCCAGATTATCCAGCGAATTAACCAAGCGTTTCAGGTGAACCTGCCGATGCGCTCAATCTTCAAAGAGCCGACCATTGCCGGTCTCTCGGCGCTGGTCGAAGAAACGCTCATCGAAAGACTTGAGGCGGAGGCGGAACCGGAACTCGACAGCCGTCCCGGCGAGTAGCATCAGGCTTCCCATCGCTTTCGTTCTCGCCGCACGCCTGAGCCGGAAATCCCACGACACGTTCACACCCGTTACTTCATCATTCTCAGTTTCGCTTCTTTGGAGGAGACGACGGAAATGTCCACCCAGAATAACAAGCATCACGAACATCAAACGAGCGCGAGGCTCGAACCGAGGCCCAAAGGGCCGCACATGAATATCGTCGGCATCTCTGCCGGATATCACGATTCGGCGTGCAGCTTGCTCCAAGACGGCGTCTTGGTCGCCGCTGTTCAAGAGGAACGATTCTCTCGCGTCAAGAATGACAAAGCCTTCCCCCGGCGTGCATTCCGTTACTGTCTCGAAGAGGCGGGAATCACCATCGCGGATGTAGATTGCATCGCCTATTACGAAGACCCGTGCCTGAAATTGGGGCGGCAGATTTGGATGGGGCTAATCCCCAATCTGCCTGCGCGCAGGCGCGAGTCAATTCTCGACCGCATGGTGCGGAGCCAGCCGCAAGAGGTAATCCGCAAGCTGTTCGGTTACAACGGCCACATCGAAATTCTGGATCACCATCTCTCACACGCCGCCAGCGCCTACTACTTCTCCGGGTTCGATGATGCGGCGATTCTGACTGTGGACGGGGTCGGCGACTGGCCGACGACGACCTACGGCTCCGGCAAAGGCGCGCACATCGAGCGCTTCGAGCAGGTGGATTTCCCCGATTCCCTCGGCTTCTTCTACAGCGCGATTACGGGCTATCTCGGCTTTGAGGTCAACGAGGGCGAATACAAGGTGATGGGTCTCGCGCCCTACGGCGAGCCGATCTACGCCGATCAGATTCGGAAGTTGATCGAACTCAATTCGGACGGGCAGTACCGGCTCAACATGAAGTATTTCGCCTTCCTCACGGAAGACTCGATGTATACGGAAGAGTTGAGTTCGCTACTCGGTCAGCCGCCCCGCCCGCCGGAGTCGGAACTACTGCAATATCACATGGACGTGGCGCGAAGCGTGCAACTCGTATTGGAGGAAATTATGCTGGAGAAGACCCGCTATCTTCACAGCAAAGTGCCGAGCGAAAACCTCTGCATGGCGGGCGGCGTGTCGCTCAACGTCGTCGCCAACGGGCGATGTTTGAGGGAGGGGCCATTCAAACGGCTCTTCGTGCAACCGGCGGCAGGCGATGCGGGCGGGTCGGTCGGAGCCGCCGCGATGGCGCACGTCCGGCTTACGGGTGAAGCGCCACTGAGAAAGAAAATGGAGCACGTCTATCTGGGGCCTGCCAACTCTTCCGAAGAAACTTATCACATCCTCAAAACATCATCTGCCAAGTTTCAGGACTTCCGTGGGAAGGAAGATGAACTCATCCGTCACGCGGTTGATCGGCTCGTCGAGGGGAAAGTTATCGGCTGGTCTTATGGGCGTATGGAGTTCGGGCCGCGTTCGCTCGGCGCGCGGTCAATTCTGGCCGACCCGCGACGACCGGAGATGCGCGACCGCATCAACGCGCTCGTCAAAATGCGCGAAGCCTTCCGCCCCTTCGCCCCGGCAGTTTTAGAGTCGAAGGCGCATGAGCATTTCGATCTCGACCATCCCTCTCCTTTTATGTTGGAGACCTGCGACGTTATTTCACCCATTGACCTGCCATCCATCACACACATTGACGGCTCGGCGCGGGTGCAGACGGTCAATCACGAGACGAACCCGCGCTTTGCCGCCCTGCTTGAAGAATTCTACCGGCGCACAGGTTGCCCGATACTTCTCAACACCTCTTTCAACATGCGTGGAGAGCCAATCGTGTGTACTGCCGTGGACGCGATTATGTGTTTCGTGCGCTGCCAGATTGATGTGCTCGTGGTCGAGGACTTCGTGCTTGAGCGAGCCGATATTCCGCCAATGTGGGAATTCCAAGCGCGGCAGGGAGTGGCGACGGGCGGCGAGGCCGTTGGTCATCTGGTCTACACGTTACTGTAAGGATCGTTAAGGAGACACGTCACAATGCAACATCCGCCAGACATGCTTAAGTCTTTCGCTAACCGCTTCGCGCGGCTCGCCACCTCACAGGACGGCTCGCGCACGACGCGCCTGATGCGACTCACCAGCCTGATGGGAACGACGCCCGGCGTTGCACCCGAACCATCGCTGACCGACAACTTCGGCGGACGCGAAGCCGGTGACAACTCTGCCGCGTCCGCCCGCACGCCCGCGCGGGTCGGCATCTGGGAACGCAAGGAAGAGAACGGTCAGGTTTATTTCGCGCGCACGATGGACACGCTCAAAGATTGGAACTTTTGGGCAAACATCGGACGCATCGAGTCGAAAGGGACTAGGCGACGCATCGTCTTCATCGGCGAGTCGGTCGCCCGTGGATACCTTTACGACCCGCAGTTCACCCCGGCGATGGCGCTGGAAACAATTCTCAAGTCGCGTTTGGGCGATGGCGAAGTCGAGGTGATTGACTTGGCGCGCACCAATCTGGGTTTGGAAGTCAGAGAACTGGCGAAGTCAGCCTTGATGTTGGAGCCGGATGCGGTTGTTATCTTCTCCGGCAATAATTGGAGAATCCCATTTCCTCCCAAGATTGACGACACTCCCTTACTCGACGCGATTCTGCGCGAACAGGGATTGCCCGGCCTTAAAAGCTTCATCGAGGAACGTCTGATCGTCGAAGTGAAGCGCGTAGCGAGCGAGGTAGGGGCGGCCTACGAGAGCCGTGGCGTGCCGGTCATCTGGCTCGTCCCTGAATTCAACCTCGGCGACTGGCGCGACCCCATCACCAACGCCCCGCATCTCGCCGGAGATGCTAACCGCCAGTGGATTGCCCACTGGGATGAAGCACGCAGCGCCATGCAGGACGGCGACCTTTCGACGGCTTCCGAACATGCAAAGCGGATGGTCGAACTCGACCAAGGCATTAGCGCCGTCGGCTTCTATATTCTCGCCGAGTGCAGCCAACGCTCCGGCGACATTGACGCCGCCCGCCGCTACTTTGAAGCCGCGCGCGACGCCGTACATTGGGATGCCTCGCGGAGCGTTTCGCCGAGACCGTTTACCGTCACACAGGAGACGTTGCGCGCGGAAGTGCCGAAACACGGGGGCGACCTCGTCGACATACCCGCGCTCTTTCATGAATACCTCGATGGCGGCGTTCCCGACCGGCGGTTGTTTCTCGATTACTGCCACCTCACCAGCGAGGGCATCATTGTCTCAATGGCGGCTACGGCCTCACGCATTCTGCATGCGCTCAACGGCACAGACGTTCACTGGCGCTCACTGGTGGACGAGCGCCTTGGCCCGTCAAAAGAAATCGAAGCCGAGGCTTCCTTCCTCGCCGCCGTGCATAACGGGCATTGGTGGCAGACCGCCGAGTTGGTGCAGCATTACTGCGACCGTGCGGTGCAGGCATGGCCGGGCATCGCGCAGGTAATGACGCGGTTCATTGATTTACAGACGCGCCGCGCACCGATGTTGATGTGTCGCTCGGCAGAGCAGATTGGAGGTCTCGGCTCGCCGCTCATCCAGCATTATCTCCTTCGCTACAACAATCAGCAGTTGGATCAACTCCTCCTCGATGCGGTTATCGCCTCGCTCGGCAAACTCGGAATTGAGGCCGGTGAACGGCTGAAAGAGATACGGCGGGAAGAGCATAGCGTGACGTGGAGAAACACGAATCTGCTCGAATATTACTACTGCTCGGCAGCCCTCCAGCCGCAGGAGGTCTTGTGGGTCATGCCGCGTTATGAAAACGACACGGTTCCGAAGCTGAGCCAATACTATAAGGCGTACTGGTTGGAGTCGAGATTCGTCTTTATCGGCGAGGCAAAATGCCCCGTGCAGTTGCGCCTGACGTGCCGGCTGCCCGGAGAACTGTCGCTGGCTGAAGGAAGAATTACGCTCGAAGTCAACGGAGAGCGGATTGGTGAAGCGGTAGTCGGGCAGCAGTGGACGACGTTGGAGGCGTTGGCTGGAAGCAGGTTGGTGCGCGATGGAATCAACGAAGTTCTAATCCGCTGGCCGATGCCGGACTTCCCCGGCCTCAAAGGACTTGAGCCGATTCTCGATGACGTAATGGAGAGCTACTGGCCGGAGTTCTTCTGTGTGTTCGGTGAAGTGCATACGTTTGTGGCGACGGACGGGCGCGCGGCGCAGCCCAACGCACCGCAGGTGCGGCGCGAATCGCTTGCCGCAGAGGTTGTCTGAAATTTGGACGAACGTGCACATTTAAGGAGTGTGCGCGCAAACTGATTGAATACCACGGGCTTGATGTCGTGCGAGTCAGCCTAAAGTCCAATGACACTAACCACGAGCGGGAGCACCTCACTGTTCGGCTCGTGGCGATTAACCTGTGGAGCCAACACGAGAGTCAGAGCGCGTGTCGGTGCGACCACTATCTGTAAGCAAGATTGACAGGGGATTTCGTGCCGAGCGAGCACGCAAATTTTCAACGCATCTTACGCAGGAGATCCACGCCATGGAAAAGCCCCCAGAGTTACTGAAATCCTTTGCTAACCGCCTTGCGAAAATTGCTCTTTCGGAGGACGGCTCAAACACGACACGCCTGATGCGCTTCACAGGTTTTATGGGAGCGACACCCGATGTTGCGCCCGAACCATCGCTGACCGACAACTTCGGCGGACGCGAAGCCGGTGATAACTCTGCCGCATCCGCTCGCACGCCCGCGCGGGTCGGCATCTGGGAACGCAAGGAAGAGAACGGTCAGGTTTATTTCGCGCGCACGATGGATACGATTACGGAATGGAACTATTGGGCAAACATCGGACGCATCGAGCCGAAAGGAGCTAAGCGGCGCATCGTCTTCATCGGCGAGTCGGTCGGACGAGGATTTCTCTACGACCCGCAGTTCACCCCGGCGATGGCGCTGGAAACAATCCTCAAGTCGCGTTTGGGCGATGGCGAAGTCGAGATTATTGACTTGGCGCGCACCAATCTGGGGTTTGAGGTAAAGGAACTGGCGAAGGCGGCGTTGATGCTGGAGCCTGACATCGTCGTGTTTTACTGCGGCAACAACTGGGAGGTGGTCGCAAAGCTCGGAACAGAGAGAGTCCCTTACTTAGAGGGAATCGTGCAGGAGGAAGGAGTACCGGGGTTGAAGCGCTTCATCAAAGAGGTGTTGACCACCGAAGCGAAGCGCGTGGTGAGCGAGGTGGGAGCGCTCTACAAGAGTCGCGGTGTGCCAGCCATCTGGCTCGTGCCGGAGTTTAATCTTGCCGACTGGCGCGACCCCATCACCAACGCGCCGCATCTCGCCGGAGATGCCAACCGCGAGTGGGTTCCTCTCCGCAAGGGTGCGGAGGAAGCGTTGCGTGACGGCGACCTCAAGCTCGCCGCAGAGTTGGCTGGTAAGATGGTCGAACTCGATGAGGGCGTCTGTGTTCTCGGTCTCTACATTCTCGCCGAGTGCAGCCAACGCTCTGGCGACATTGAAGCCGCCCGTCGCTATTTTGAAACCGCACGCGACGCTGCGAATTGGGACACCTCCAGAAATATCGCGCCGCGCCCCTACGCCGTCACGCAGGAGACGCTGCGCGCGGAAGTGCCAAAACACGGGGGCGACCTTGTGGACATGCCCAAAATTTTCAAAGAGTATCTCAACGGCGAACTGCCCGACCGGCGGTTGTTTCTCGATTACTGCCACCTCACCAGCGAGGGCATCATTGTCTCAATGGCGGCTACGGCCTCACGCATTCTGCATGCGCTCAACGGCACAGACGTTCACTGGCGCTCACTGGTGGACGAGCGCCTTGGCCCGTCAAAAGAAATCGAAGCCGAGGCTTCCTTCCTCGCCGCCGTGCATAACGGGCATTGGTGGCAGACCGCCGAGTTGGTGCAGCATTACTGCGACCGTGCGGTGCAGGCATGGCCGGGCATCGCGCAGGTAATGACGCGGTTCATTGATTTACAGACGCGCCGCGCACCGATGTTGATGTGTCGCTCGGCAGAGCAGATTGGAGGTCTCGGCTCGCCGCTCATCCAGCATTATCTCCTTCGCTACAACAATCAGCAGTTGGATCAACTCCTCCTCGATGCGGTTATCGCCTCGCTCGGCAAACTCGGAATTGAGGCCGGTGAACGGCTGAAAGAGATACGGCGGGAAGAGCATAGCGTGACGTGGAGAAACACGAATCTGCTCGAATATTACTACTGCTCGGCAGCCCTCCAGCCGCAGGAGGTCTTGTGGGTCATGCCGCGTTATGAAAACGACACGGTTCCGAAGCTGAGCCAATACTATAAGGCGTACTGGTTGGAGTCGAGATTCGTCTTTATCGGCGAGGCAAAATGCCCCGTGCAGTTGCGCCTGACGTGCCGGCTGCCCGGAGAACTGTCGCTGGCTGAAGGAAGAATTACGCTCGAAGTCAACGGAGAGCGGATTGGTGAAGCGGTAGTCGGGCAGCAGTGGACGACGTTGGAGGCGTTGGCTGGAAGCAGGTTGGTGCGCGATGGAATCAACGAAGTTCTAATCCGCTGGCCGATGCCGGACTTCCCCGGCCTCAAAGGACTTGAGCCGATTCTCGATGACGTAATGGAGAGCTACTGGCCGGAGTTCTTCTGTGTGTTCGGTGAAGTGCATACGTTTGTGGCGACGGACGGGCGCGCGGCGCAGCCCAACGCACCGCAGGTGCGGCGCGAATCGCTTGCCGCAGAGGTTGTCTGAAATTTGGACGAACGTGCACATTTAAGGAGTGTGCGCGCAAACTGATTGAATACCACGGGCTTGATGTCGTGCGAGTCAGCCTAAAGTCCAATGACACTAACCACGAGCGGGAGCACCTCACTGTTCGGCTCGTGGCGATTAACCTGTGGAGCCAACACGAGAGTCAGAGCGCGTGTCGGTGCGACCACTATCTGTAAGCAAGATTGACAGGGGATTTCGTGCCGAGCGAGCACGCAAATTTTCAACGCATCTTACGCAGGAGATCCACGCCATGGAAAAGCCCCCAGAGTTACTGAAATCCTTTGCTAACCGCCTTGCGAAAATTGCTCTTTCGGAGGACGGCTCAAACACGACACGCCTGATGCGCTTCACAGGTTTTATGGGAGCGACACCCGATGTTGCGCCCGAACCATCGCTGACCGACAACTTCGGCGGACGCGAAGCCGGTGATAACTCTGCCGCATCCGCTCGCACGCCCGCGCGGGTCGGCATCTGGGAACGCAAGGAAGAGAACGGTCAGGTTT
>CAXTRQ010000140.1:2674-15758 GCA_964246705.1 uncultured Pyrinomonadaceae bacterium | reverse complement strand
ACGCCGCCGTCAGCTCTCGACGTGTGCGCCGCGTGCGGCGGGCTCGGGCTCTGCGTGGGCCTCACCCCCGGCGCCCGCGACCGCTCCGGGCGCCGCCGCTCCGAGCAACCCGGCCGGCGCGGGTGCGCCCTTCGTCTTGCGTGTGCTGCCGCGCTTCGACGCGCCGCGCCCGCCGCGTCTGCCGCGCGTGGGTGTTTCTTCGGCAGGCTCGCCCGCCGCTTCCGTTCCTTGTTCGTCGTCGCTAATACGCTGGAAGGTCTGCGTCTGCACGGCAGTTGGCGTCGCGCTTTCTTCTCCGAACCCGTCGGAGATATTCCCCACGGAGACGGCGACGGTCTGCTGTGCGGGGCGCGCGCCCGTCTGAGACGTGGCAGGCTCATCGTCGTCGGCGATACGCTGGAACGAGTTGTCAGACGCAGTCGCGCTGGTCGAGAGCAGCGCGCCGACTTCGACGGCAGGCACGTCCTCCATATCGAATTCGACGCCGCGAATCTGGTCGAGCAGGCGTTCTTGGACGCGCGCATCTTTAAACATTGAGCCGTCTTCAAAGGCGGCCTCGTCTTCGTCAACGACGCGCTCGAATGAGTCCGTACTGGCCACAAAGGGAGTCGAGACATCTACGGCGGAGACGCCTGTACGATTCTGGCTGGCGTCGGCCTGAGCCGCAGCCCTCCTCTCCGTTGTCGAGCCGCGAGCCGTGTCCCTCTGTCCGCCGGTCGCGCCTCTATCTCTGTCGCGCCCGCCATCACGTCCGCGCTTACGCTTACCACGACGACCGCCATCTTCTTCATCATCCGTCTCGCCCCGTGCGGCGACGTTGACGTTGACGTTGACCGGAACTTCAGAGACGGGCGCGTAGCTGATCTCATCGGCGCGCGGCTCTTCTTCTTCGGGTTCGTCGGTCGTTTCATCCTCGACGACGGGTTCGGCGCGCTCCTGCGCCGTCTCCATCTGGCGCTCGCGTTCGAGGCGCGCACGCTCGATGCGCTCGGCGGCGGCGCGTGCGGCGGTGTCCGGGTCTGCGCCTTCCGTCTTCGTCTTGTCGACGACGATGCGCTCGAACTCTTCCTCTTCGTCGAAGAAGTCGGAGACGTAGAGAAAAGCGTCGCGCTCTAATCCGATGTCCACGAAGGCCGACTGCATGCCGGGCAGGACGCGCATGACGCGCCCCTTATAAATGTTGCCGACGATGCCCTGACTCGCCTCTCCGCGCTCGATGTAGAACTCCGTGACCCTTCCATTTTCGATAATGGCGATCTTCTTTTCGCGCCCGTTGACGCTCACGATTAACTCTTTCGGCATTGTTAAAAAACTGTCTCCATAAAAAATCGCGGCGCGCGTCTCCCTGTCAAAAGGGGCGCGGGCGTGCCGCTCAGGTAAAAATTCTGGACGCACGACGCGGCGCGGCGCTGCCTGCAAGCTTCAGTGTTGAAGCGAGGCGCGCTGTAGCCCGACTGCCCGTGCGCGTTGGTATGAGCGAGGCCACTCCGGCTTTCGCTTTTCTTGTGTGATGTGGAATTGAGAACCGCACGGCGAGACGGCCTGACAAAAGCGACGAGATTCAGAACAGCGTCGCTTTCGTATTGCCTGCGCGCTCTGCGGCGCGCAGCACCTTCAGGTCGCTCGACAGGAGAGAATGATACTCCCTCCGTGCGGAAGCGGAATGAACTATTCACTTGGCAAAAACTCCGTGCGACTGGCCGCGCCGAGGTTTCCGGGTGCGACTCCTTGCAGGCGCGTCGGGCTTCTCACGTTGGAGAGCGCGAGCGGCGTGGCGAAATACTTCGATTGAGGCACGCCACCGAAAATCAAAACTTACGGTGCGTGCCGAACGAAGTTGTCCGCGCCTCGTCGCGCTCGTTCGGCGTGTGAAGCCTTCGCAGCCTGTAGAGGCGGCGGTGAAGTGCAGCGAGCACAGACCAAGACAGGTCTGCTCTCCGCGCTATTCCCGCCTCGCATCCCGGCGGCGGCTTCCGATAATTTCAAAGAGAGAAAAATTGCGCGGCTGCTTTCAAAAGCGCGCAGCCATTCAACGGCGCTCTCAAACTTGGTTGTCCCGTCAATTTTAAAGGGGCGCATGAAAACCGATGTGACTCTGGTGTACAACGCGCGCCGTGCCGGAAAGATTCGATTCAGGCCAAAAGGACAGGCACGACGGAGTATAACTGAAATCGGGTAAAAGTCATAAGGGAGTTGAAAGCAGAGCAGAGAGAATCCAAAACCCGTCTCCCCTGTGCGTTCTGCTTTCTTGGCGTCTTGACGTGAAACTTAATTTCGCGCCAAGACGCCAAGAAGAAGAAAAGTTGAGCGATTGAATAACTGTTGAAAACAAAACCGCTGCCTTGAACTTTCAACTTCTAGTTGACGAAGCGACGCAGGCGGACGCTGATAGCGAAGCCGATGGCGACCGAGGTGGCGAGAATGGCGGATAGTCCGGCGCTCATCAGTGGAAGCGGCACGCCGATGACCGGCAGCATGCCGAGCGCCATGCCGACGTTGATGAAGATTTGGAAAGCGAGACCGCCGACAATCGCCATGATGACAAGCATGCCTGTCCGGTCGGGCGCGCGCCGCGCGCCGACAATCAATTTCGAGAGCAGGACGGCGTAGGCCAGCAGCAGCAGTATCGTGCCGACGAAGCCGGTCGTCTCAGCCGTCACGGCAAAGATAAAGTCCGTGTGTGGTTCGGGCAGGAATTTGAGACGGCTCTGCGAAGCCTCGGAGGAAGAAGTCGAGCCATGGATGCCGCCCTTACCGACCGTCAGAATTGATTGCCAAGTGTGATAGCCGAAACCCCTACGGTCGGCATTCTCCGGGTCGAGAATGACGTTGATACGTTCCTGCTGGTAGCCCTTAATCGCGCCCGTCTTGACGCCGACAATATACGCGGCGGGCACGGCGACCGTCGCCAGCACCATCGCCGCGATGACGAGCCACATGCGAATGGAGGAGAGAAACAGCACGACGGCGAGCAGCGGAAGATAAGTGAGACATTGTCCGGCGTCAGGCTCGCGCATAATCAGCGCCATCGGAAGGACGAGGATTCCCAGCCCGACCAGCATCTCTTTCAACTGGAGAGTGTGATGGCGTGGCCTGCCGAAGTATCTCGCCAGCATCAGCACCGTCGGAATCTTGACGAACTCAGAAGGCTGAAACTGGCCGATGCCCGGCACGGCGATCCAGCATTGCTGCCCGTTGACGCGCATACCGATGCCGGGAATGAGCACAATCACTAAGAGAAAGAGGCCGAAGCCGTAGAGCACAGGCGCGAAGTGAATCAACTTGCGGTAGTCAGTAAACGCCACGGCGAGCATCACGACGAGCGACACGCCGAGACCGATAAGCTGCTTGCGCCAATAATTCATCTCCGGCTGCGCGTTGTAAATCTGCCACGTGCCGAAGAGCGCGATGGCGACCGCCAGCAACGTCAGAAACCAATCGAAATCACGCAAGCGCCGATGTTCAAGAATTGCAACCATAAGAATTTAGAGGTCAGAAGTCGGAGGTCAGAGGTTAGTAAGATGCGGCCTGTTTTCACTGGCCTCTGACCTCTAACCTCTATTTCAGAGCGAGTTGTTGCGGTGCGGGCGCGTCGGGGCGCGTCTTATGATAGTAAACGTCATAGACGGCACGCACCGCCGGGGCGGCGAACGTGCCGCCGAAGCCGACATTTTCAATGAGCGCGATGGCGGAAATCTCCGGCTTGTAGGCGGGCGCGACCGAGACGAACCACGCGTGGTCTTTGTTCTCGCCCGTGTCCTTGCCGAGACTGACGACCTGCGCCGTGCCGGTTTTTCCGGCGATGTCGAAGCCGGCCATTTTAATGCGTCCGGCCGTGCCGCCATTGTTGACCACGTCGAACATGCCGTCCATCACGACCTGATGCTGGTCTTGAGGTATCGGGATAATCTTCGGCTCAGGATGATCGAAACCGCGCGAGGGGCGTTCGGGGAAAGGCCCGACCGAATGCACCGCCTTCGCTTCTTTCAAAAGGTGCGGCACGTAGAGCTTGCCGCCGACGCCGATGGACGCGACCGTGCGGAGCATCGCAATCGGTGTGGCGAAGTCGTAAACCTGACCGAAGGAGGCGTAGACCGTATCAATGTCGCGCCACTCCGGGTCGCGCGGGTTGAAGCGCGCCTTGAACTTGCGCGAGGGCGTCCAGCTAATCAACTCGCGCGGCAGGTCAATGCCTGACTTCTTGTTAATCTCAAACTCGTTGACCATCTCTTCGATGCCTTCGAGCGTCATCTTCAATCCGAGGCGATAGAAATAGCCGTCGCACGAAAAGCGAATCGCGGTTCGCAGGTCGGGCGAGCCGTGATTGCCCATGCAGCGCGTGAACTTGTTGCCGATGGTGATGCCGCCGCCGCAGGCCAGATGCGAATTCTTGAGCGTAATGGCACCCTGTTGGAGTCCGGCGACAGCCATCGGAATTTTCCACGTCGAGCCGGGAGGATAGCGTCCACGGATGGCGCGGTTCGTGAGCGGCGCTTTCGGGTCTTTGAGTAGCTCACGCACTTCAGCGCGTCCCTCTCTCGTATTGATGCGTTGCGAGAAGAGGTTCGGGTCGTAGGTCGGGTACGAAGCCATCGCAAACACCTCGCCGTTGTTCGGATCCATGGCGATAATGACGCCGCGCTTTGACGGCGAGTTGCGCAACTGGTCTTCGGCGACCATCTGCAAATCGAGGTCAATAGTCGTGACGAGGTCTTGACCCGGCTGCGGCTGCACAATCTCAAGCTCGCGCTGGATGTGTCCGCGACTGTCCACCTCGACCTTGCGGTAGCCGTCGCGCCCGCGCAGGTATTGGTCGTAGGTTGATTCCAATCCTTCCTGCCCGACGATGTCGCCGGGATGATACGGATTGTCCTGACTGTCACGATACTTCGGCTGCTTCAACTGGTCGGGGCTGATTTCGCCGACATAGCCGAGCACGTGCGCCAACACTCCCTTCTCAGGATACCGACGCTGCGGCTGCTCACGGATGCTCAGTTCGGGAAACTCCAGACCGTGCGCGTCAACCCACGCCATGTCCGCATGGTCGGCATTCTCTTTAATCGGGATGTACTCAAAAGCTGGCTGCGTTTTGACCGCCTCGAACTGCTCGCGCAGCAGGTCTGGGTCAAGCCCCAAACCATCCGAGAGCGGTTCGATGAGCGCGTTGAAATCCTTGTTCTTCATATCCTCGCGCGTCAGCACGACGTTATAGATGGAGCGCGAGTCAACGAGGAGTTTTCCGTTGCGGTCGAAGATTGCGCCGCGCGCGGCTGGGATAGGCAGCAGGCGAATACGCTGGTTCTCGGCGCGCTCGGCGTAGTAATCACCGTTGACGACCTGCAAGTAATAGAGCCGCACGCCGAGCACGGCCAACAACACGATGACCAACGCTTGAATGACGTTCAAACGCAGCCGCAAATTTTGCGAATCGTCCTCGAACTTCATAAATGAAATTTTGATTTTAGATTTTAGATTTGCGATTTGTCGGATGGGACAAGGTCTTTCAATCGCAAATCAAAAATCTAAAATTGCAAAATCCTCCTTCAATATTTCCTTCGTCCCAGACTGCGGCGTGCGACACGGCGGCGAAATCTGAACTGGCGGCGCTGGCGTGCCGTTTCGCTGAAAAACCTGTCGAGCATGTAAAAGACGAGAGTGCCTGCAATCGTCGTCCCGATAATCGTGGCGGCAATCGTCTCGACGAAAGGCGCTGGCGGCGGTTGCCGGAGCAGGCGATGGAGCATCACGTAGATGGTCGAGTCGAAAGCGGCTGCGCTTGCTAAGACGGGAATTCGCAGCAGAGGGTTGTCAATCCTGATGCGCGTCACCATAAAGGCGATCAGGTAGGCCGTCAGCGTCTTGGAAAAACCGCCCGCGCCGATGAGTCCGCCGCCGAGGGCGTCCGTCGCCAGCCCCGCCACCGTGCCGATGATGACCGCTTGAAGCGGGTCGCGCCGGAGCGCGAAATAGGTCACCACGACGAGCGGCAGGTCAGCAAATTTCAGCCACTCACCGGCGGTCGGAATCGAGCGCAGAGACGATTGCAACAGCACCGCCAGCACTACGCAAACGGCAATCTTCAGTTTCATAAAGGCAGTTACGAGTGACAAGCGACAAGTGACGGGTAAAACCAAAAACAGTTGGTGAGTGATGAAAGCGTAGCTGTTTCAACTCGTCACCCGTCACTTGTCCCTCGTCACTGCTTTTTCCCCTTGTCCACGTTCGGCAGCGTCTTATCCGGCGCGCTGCGTTGCGGCGGTTTGTATCGCAAGACGGTGACTTCCGAGAGCGAATCGAGCCGCGCGCTCGGCTTGACGCGAATCGTGTGCGGAGTGGTCGCCGAACCCTGCTGGATTTCGACGACGCTCCCGACGTTGAGTCCCGGCGGGTAAATGCCGTCCTGTCCCGTCGTCACCACGTAATCGCCGACGTTGACCGTCTCCATGCCCGACACGTAGCGCATCTCCAACAGCCCGTTCTTGCCGTAGCCGCGCACGCTTCCCAATGCGCTCGACGCCCCGAGTTGTCCGACGATAGCCCCGGCCGCCGCCCGCTCATCCGTAATCAACATGACCTGCGCCGTCACGGGACTGACGGCGACGACGCGCCCGATAATGCCGTCGCGCGTCGCCACGGGCATGTTCAGTTCGACCCCCGACGCCGTGCCGCGATTAATGATGACGGTGTTGAACCAGACCGAAGGATCGCGTGCGATGACGCGCGCCGGAACATTCTCGTAGTTCGTATCCTCGCGCAGTCCGAGCAGACCCTTCAGACGCTCGTTCTCGTCGCGTGCGGCGCGCGCGTCGCGCAGTTCCGATTCGACGGCGGCGAGCCGCTCTTTGAGTTGCTCGTTCTCAACCTGCGCGCTCCGCAGGTTGGCGATGTTCTGGAGGAAACCTATTCCTGCGCCGCCCGCGCCGGTCGTCGCGCGCTGCACGGGCGAGACGGCGGCCTGCGCCCAGACGCGCAGCAAACTCTGCTTCGTCACCTGATCCTGCGCGCTCCAAGACATCAGACCGAAATTCAGGACAAGAAGAACGAGCAGCCAAACCGGAGCGCGCTGCCTAATCTCTTTCTGCGTCCTGATCATAAAAAGAGGTTCGGAGGTTAGAGGTTAGAGGTCGGAGGTGAGCGAAAGAGGCAGTTCGGTTTTTGAACGGCCTCTCACCTCCGACCTTTCAGATTTCATGTTCCGCTCGTCAGTGTGTTGTCCCACTTGACGCGCTTCAGGAGATTAAAGTCGGAGAGCATCTTACCTGCGCCGAGCACGACCGAGGAGAGCGGGTCGTCGGCGACCGAGACGGGCAGCCCCGTCTCAATCGAGAGACGGCGATCCAGATTCTTCAGCAACGCGCCGCCGCCCGTCATGACGATGCCGCGCTCGACGATGTCGGCTGAGAGTTCGGGCGGCGTCCGTTCAAGCGCGACGCGCACGGCGTTGACGATTGTCGAGACCGAATCGGCCAGCGCCTCTCTGACCTCTTCATCCGAAATCGTGATGGTTTTCGGGATGCCCTCGATGAGATTGCGACCGCGCACATCCATCGAGAGCGGTTCGTCTAAGGGAAAGGCCGAACCGAGTTCGATCTTGATGGCTTCCGCCGTGCGCTCGCCGATAAGCAGGTTGTATTTACGCTTGATGTACTGCGTAATAGATTCGTCCATCTCGTTTCCGGCGACGCGCACCGCCCGCGAATAGACGATGCCGGACAAGCTGATGACGGCGATATCGGTCGTGCCGCCGCCGATGTCCACAATCATGTTGCCATGCGGTTCGGTAATCGGCAGACCCGCGCCGATGGCCGCGCACATCGCTTCTTCGACCAGATAAACCTCCGAAGCTTTGGCGCGGTAGGCCGAGTCTTCGACGGCGCGGCGCTCGACCTGCGTGATTTCCGAAGGGATGCCGATGACGACGCGCGGTGAGACCCACGTCTTACCGTTGTGTGCCTTGCGGATAAAGTGCTGAAGCATCTTTTCCGTCACTTCAAAGTTGGCGATGACGCCGTCTTTCATCGGGCGGATGGCGACGATGTTGCCGGGCGTGCGTCCCAGCATCTCTTTCGCTTCTTTGCCGACCGCTTCGGGCATGTTGGTGACTTTGTTGATGGCGACGATGGACGGCTCACTGACGACGATGCCGCGCCCCTTGGCGAAGACAAGCGTATTGGCCGTGCCGAGGTCAATTGCCAGATCGCTGGAGAACAGACTGAAGAAAGATTTAAATGCCATTCGGGTTTGTGACGTACCTCGTATCTGAAAGATGCGCTTGGACTCTGAACAGTGTGCGCCCGAAGCCGCTTTCCCATTCGTCTCGATGAGCACGAACGTCAAAGCGGAGGTCTCGGGCCTCTGACATGAGAGTTCTCGTCCCTCCCGCGCGCGAGCGAACTAACAAAGATACACCGAAGCGGCGCTTCTTTGCTAACCGTCAAACCCATTGAGGGACGCTTCCGGGACAAGCTAGAGAAGCTTCCTGCTGCTGTTGTCGTACTTGTAACCGTTGGTAGGGGGGTCGGCTCTGCTGCTTCTGGACAACTCGCTTAATGCTTTACAGCATGAGAGGGAAAATGTCTATAACTTTTTTTAAAGATAAAAGACAAAGCCGCGAAAGAGAAAATTGACCACTCCGGCGAAGGCGATACGAACGGCAATTGCTAGTTGTTCGGCGCGCGCGCGGAGGCGAAGCGGATACAGTTTTTATGTGCGGCCTTGGCTTCGTACATCGCGGCGTCGGCGCAGGCGACGAGTTGCTGTGGCGACTGCGCGTGGTCTGGGAAGGTGGCAATGCCGAAGGAGGCCGTCATCCTCAGTTGGAGACGCCGCCCGCCTTTAAAGGCGTGCTGCGAGATGCGTTCGCGGACGCGCTCGCCGACGCGACCGGCCATGTCAATGCCTGTTTCGGGAAGGATGACGACGAACTCGTCGCCGCCGTAGCGCGCCACCACATCCGTATCGCGCACGGAAGAGAGAATCACTGCCGCCATCTCCATCAGGACATGCGAACCGATGAGATGACCGTGTTGGTCGTTGACGCTTTTGAAATCGTCGAGGTCGAGAAAGAGCGCGCTCACGGACGAGCCGTAACGGCGCGCGCGCTTGACTTCGCTGATGAGGTACTGGCGCAGGTAACGCGCGTTGTGCAGCTTCGTCAGATCGTCGGTTTGCGAAAGCCGCTCGGCTTCGGCGATGCGGACGGAATTTGAGAGGGCGGCTGCCAGAGGCAGTGCGAGCGCGGAGAGCAGAGAAGCGTCTGAGTTGGAAAATCCGTGTTCGTCGTTTCCTTCGCGCACCCCTTCGAGGATGCCCATCACGCGTTCATGATTGATGAGCGGGAGCGCAATCACGCGCCGCTCGCGCTCTTTTTTTCTGACCGTGTCGGCAACCGCGACGGCCTTCCGCGCGGCTTTCGATTCTGCGCCTGAGAGTGCCAGCGCGTCGCCTCTCAAAGCGCGTCGCCAGTCGTCGGCGGGCAGAGCGCGCTCGCTCGCCGTCAGCCCGCGCACAGCCAAGGGTTCAAAAACGGCGTCGTCCGATTGGTCGCCAACTTCGCCGACGAGATAGATTGCCCAGCGGTCGGCGCGAACGAGCGCGGCGAGTCCGGCGAGTGCGGTTGAAGCCGCGCTCGTCTGGTCGTTGGCAAAGTGGAGCGAGGCGACCATCTCGAAGGCTGCGCGCAGGCGATGCACATTCAGTTTTTCGGGAAGGAGCAAACTGGCCGGTGCGCTCTCCAAATCTTCTTCTGCTGTTGCGTGATGCCCCGCAATCTTCGACGCGAGCAGCGGGCCGGTCGTGCCGCGCGCTTCGAGTTCGCGTAGGAGCGCGCAGAGTTGCGCCGGATCATCGGCGACGACACGAAAGCCGAGGCGTGCGAGCACCGCCGCGTCGAGACGGCGACCGTGCGGGCGCGAGCCGTTCAGTGAAACGGGGCGGCGACAGGCGACGAGCGGCGAGCGAGGCCAAGCGTCGGAGGCGCGGCTGGCGGCAGCATGAATTACAGCCACGTTTGTACCCGCAGCGATCTCATAGAGCACGGCGAGCGGCGGATTGTCGGACACGACGGCCTTCGCCCCGCGCGACCCGTCGGCGAAAGCGTTGACGGCTGCCACGTGCACGCCCGTTTCGCGCAACGCGTCGAGCAGAGCCTCCGTCGGAGGCTCTTGCTCACCTCTTAAAAGAATGACGTGCTTCATGGCAAATTTGCGATTTTAGATTTTAGATTGAGCAGACAATCTGAAGTTTTCAACTTGTCTTTCAATCGCAAATCAACAATCGCAAATCAAAAATTCCCTCACCTCTGTCCCGCATCGCGCGAGAAGGGAATGCTGTAGTTGTTGCGGTTACCCTGTGCGTCCTCGGCTTCGAGGTCAATGGTGCGCGTCTCGCGCGGGGCGGTGATTTGCAGTTGGAATTGCCCGTCACTGGTGGCGAGGGTTTCACGCCCCGCGTAGCGAATGGTGCTGCCGGGCTGCGTGCGCCCGCGCATGATGTAGATGTTTCCGGCGACATATTCAAAAGAGACGTTCGAGACGTTGATACGCTCGCCCGTGCCGCCTTCGGCGACGACGAGGAACTTTTGCGGCTCGCTCCAATCGCTCGCCTGACCGGAAGTGGCGACGGCGCGGACGCGCCAGAAATAGTTGCCCTGCCGCAAATCGCCGACGGTGAACTCTGTGGCTTCGAGTTGGTCGCGCTCGATGACCTTTCCGGCGGCGACGAAGAATGGCGAGGTGGCGACCTCGACGCGATAATGCGCCGTCGTGCCGGAAACGGGGCGCTGCCAGCGCAGCGAGACCTTTGTCTCGCTGCCCTTGTGGGTGACGACCTTTTCCAGATTGAGCGGGGCGGAGGGAATCGGCACGTCGAGCAGTTTCTCTCGTTGTGTGATGCTGCCCGAAGGAGTGATGGCGACGTATTCGCCGTTGACGAGCGTCGTCTTGTCGCCGTTGCGCGTGCTGGTGACGACGCTGCCGGAGGTCACGCGGATGTCTTCGGATTTATCCTCGGCGACGCCGAAGCTGGCTCCGGTCTGCGCGCCGAGTTGGTTTTCCGTCAGAGGCGTCTTGATGATATTGCTCGCGCCTTCGGGCTGCTGCTCTGTGCGGACGCTCATCTGCCCGCGATCCACTGCGACGCGAACGTTCGAGCGCCCGCCGTCTCCGGCGGTATTTTCGGCGATGGTCACGACGCTGTTCGGCTTGACAATGAGCGTCGAGCCGTCGGCGAGCGTAATGCGCGCGCGCCCGTCCTGCTGCGTCTGGACGGTATCGCCGGGCAACAAGCGCGTCTCTGCGCGCGCCTGAATCGTCTCGCGCGTGTTGGCACGCACGACCCGCACATCGCCCTCGAATGAATCGAAGCGTGCGCCCGCCGTGGCCGAAACGTCCGTCGAAGTGCTCTTGAAGGGGCTACCGTGCAGCCAGAGATAGACGGCCACGCCCCCTGCGAGGACGCCGCAGATTAAAAGCACAATAATGATGTAGATAAGCCGCTTCGGGACGATCCACCAATCAAGGTCAAAGCGACTGGATCGGCTAGTCATAGGAAATTTTAAGAGGCGACAGGCTCGTGGGGCGGAAAATCTTAAGAGTGAGTCGAGGCGCGAAATCTACTACAGTGATGTTCTCAAGACGCTTCAAGCGAGAGCGATTCCCGAACGTTTCGGGCAGCGTCCGGGAAACGACTGCCCTATCAGCAAATTAACACAAGGCGTCGTGACTGTTCAAGCATCAATTCGAGAGGACGGAAAATGGGGCTGGCGCGCGGCTTGGGAGCAGCCCGCCGGGCACGCGCGCGGCGAAAATTTTTTAACGCGAGCGGTTGGCAGGGCGCGGCAGTTCGCGCTCTTCCGCGCCGAGTTTTCCCTGATCGTCGTCGAAGGGCGAATTGAAATCCTCCGGCAGTTCGACCTCGATGTTCGTCTCGGATTCTTTCGGCCAGACGAGCGAGGCGACGACCGAGCCGACCAGCACGACGGCGACGATGCCGAGCGAAATGCCGATAGGGATGTGCTCGAAGCGGTCTACGGAGCGAGCGGCATCCGGTGCACCCAGAGCACTCAGAGCCAGCGCCACTCCTTTCGTGACGAGCGGCAGTAGCATCTTGACGCCGATAAAGGTCAGGACGATGGCGAGGCCGATTCTCAGGTAGTGGAATTTCTCGACCACTCCTGCGAGCAGGAAGTAGAGCGAGCGCAGGCCGAGAATGGCGAAGACGTTCGAGGTATAGAGAATGAAGCGGTCGTTGGTGATGGCGAGAATAGCCGGAATCGAATCAACGGCGAAGACGAGATCCGTCACCTCGACAATCACGAGCACGAGCAGCAGCAGCGTGCCCGTCAGACGCCCGTCAATCCGCGTGAAGAATTTTTCGCCGTCATAATGGCGCGACACAGGCACGAGACGCGAGACGATTTTGACGGCGAAACTCTCTTCCGGGTTAATCTTCTCCTGCTCGCCGCTGAACATTTTGATGCCTGTGTAGACGAGAAATGCGCCGAAGAGATAGATGACCCAACCGGCGCGCGCAATCAGTTCCGTGCCGAGAAAGATCATCGTCATACGCATTCCGAGCGCGCCCATCACGCCCCAGAAGAGGACGCGGTGCTGGTATCTCGACGGAACTTTGAAATAGGAGAAGATGAGCAGGAAGACGAAGAGATTATCAACCGACAGCGACAGTTCGATGAGATAGCCGGTCAGGAATTCCAACCCGCGCTGGTGGCTTTCTTCCGGTCGCCCGATGAAGCCCGCAAAGATGCCCCCACAGAACAGCAGTGCCAGCGAAACCCAGACCGCGCTCCAGATGCTCGCCGCCTTGTACGTGACCGTATGCGCCTTGCGGTTCAGGAGGCCCAAGTCCAGAGCCAGCATCAGCGCAATGAATGTGCCGAAACCCGCCCAAGCCCAGAATGTAGAGTCCATATCTGTTACATATAGCATAAAATCGCGGTTTGAGGTTAGAGGGCAGCATGCAGAAGTTTACATCGCGGCGCTTCGAGTTGAGGCTGTGCCGCTTCCGCCATCAGGCAAATTCATAAAAGTAAAACCTATGCGAAGTTGGCTTCGCATAGGTTTTATCA
>CAXTRQ010000140.1:0-2643 GCA_964246705.1 uncultured Pyrinomonadaceae bacterium | reverse complement strand
TTGGCGGCCGCGGCGTATCGCATCTTGATTCCGTGCAAGACATCCCATTACTACTGGGAGCGCAACGCGTGTTCAGATTAGGTTGGCATTGATAACTCTCGGTTCCCGGCTCTCCATTGTATCTGCATCCTTGATGCTGGCAGGCAATTGTTGCGACGGGCTGAAACTAGCACTGTCGTGAGAGTGGGACTGACGCGGGATTGTAGATTTGGGCTGATAAGTTGTCAATAAATGATTTTCTCGAAACCGGGCGGGCATCCGATGTTGACATCTCGCCCCCGCGTGGTTGCGGCGGCGCGCACCTCTCCGCTACAATTCATCTTTTGCGGGAGCGGCCATGCGCGCGCAAGCTATGGGCGGCCTCTCGATATGAGAGGCGCGCGGCAAGTTTGGACATCTCAGGTTTAAATCTTAAATCTCAAAGCTGAAGCCCCGAATCCAGAGAGTAGAGTCTTCAACAGAGATTTCGGTCTCTCGAAAGTTCAGAAGTTTAGTCAGGGAAGGTACTGAAGAAGAATGCTGAAACAGTTCAGTCGGATGGAGAAGACGCGCATTTGGATTATCATTATCTTTGCCGCGTTGATGGGTCTCAGCCTGATCTTTTTTTACGCGCCCGGGGGGCGCGGCGGTGCGCTCACGGCGGCGGGCGAGAGCCGCGAAGTCCTCGCCAGCGTGCGCGGCGACCAGATTACGGTCGGCGATTTGAATCAGGTCAAAGAGACTTACCAGCAATACCAGCAAATGTTCGGCGGGCAGTTCAGCATGGCGGGGCGCGAACGACAGATGCTCGACGGCCTCATCAGCGACCGCATCATCTCGCAGGAAGCCAAACGCCTCAAACTCAATCCTTCGGAAGAGGAAGTGCGCGCCGAAATCAGGAAGCAGTTTAGCGATGCTTCCGGCAACTTCGTCGGCTTCGACCGTTACAAAGATCAGGTCATCTCGCGCTACGGCGACATTCAGAAGTTCGAGGATCAGGTGCGCTCCCAACTCTCGAACGAGAAACTGCGCGCCTTCGTGACATCCGGCGTGCAGGTCTCCGAAGAAGAAGTCCAGCGCGATTACCAACGCCAGAACACCTCTCTCGGTCTCGTCTATGTCCCCGTGACGCTGGCGCAACTGGCGACGCGCATCAATCCCACGGACGACGAACTGTCGCGTTATTACGAGGAGCACAAGGCCGATTTTCGCGTGCTCGAAGCGCAGAAGAAAATTCGCTACGTCTTTGTTGACCAGTCCAAACTCGGCGCGAAGCTTCAAATCCCCGAAGAAGAACTGCGCGCCGAATACGACCGCCTCTCACCGGAAAACAAGATGGCGGGCGTCAATGTTCAGCAGATCGTGCTGAAGGTCGCAAGTCCGGAACTCGACCAGCAGGTGCTTACGAAAGCGACCGAAATAGCGAACGGCCTGCGCAACCAGCAGGGCATCGGAGAAGAAGCAGCATTCGCCGAAGCCGCGCGCGGAAAGTCGGAAGACCCCGCGACGGCGAAGAACGGCGGAAAGCTGCCCACGCTCGTGCGTAAGAATCCGAACAAGCCAAACGAAATTTTGCAGAGCACCCTCTCGATGCAACCCGGACAGGTCGGCGACCCGCTCAAGACCGGCAACGCCTATTATATCTTCCGTCGCGGCGAGGCCGTCGCCAAGACCTTCGAGGATGCGAAGAAAGAGATCGACGTATCTCTGCGTAATCGCCGCTCCTACGGGGTCGCGTCGCAACTGGCGCAACGCGTCGCAGACCGTCTCAAAGAGGTCAAGGACGTGCAGAAGGTCGCCGCCGAGTTCGCCCCCGAAGCGAGCATGCAAGTCGCCGACATGGTGCGCGAGACGCCTTTCATCAAGCCGCAGGACAACGTGCCTGAGATTGGCAGTTCGCCGCAGTTTGAAGAAGCCATCGCGTCTCTCAACAACGTCGGGGATGTCGGCGGGCGCGTCAGTATCAAGAACGGCTTCGCCGCGCCGATGCTCGTCGACAGCCGACCGCCCAACATCATCCCGGAGTTTGCGGAGGTCAAAGATCAGGTGAGCGAGCGCGTCCGGCAGGCGCGCGCCAAAGAGCAGATCGAACAGACGGCACGCGAACTAGCGGGCGCAACCAGCGTGGATGCGCTCAAGGCCGCCGCCGAAAAGTTCGGGCTGAAGGCGGAGACTTCGGAAACCTATAAGCTCGGCTCGCCGCTCGGCACGGTCGGCACGTCGCCCGCCTTAGATGAAGCCCTCTACGCACTCAAGGCCGGAGAGGTAACGAAGACGCCAACCAAGATCGGCGAGTCTTACGTCGCCGTCGGCATCACGAAGCGAACCGACGCAGACCTCGCAGAGTTCGGCAGGCAGCGCGATCAACTCATGGAGTCAGCCCTGACACAGCGCCGCACACAAATCTTCAACGACTACGTTGCCTCTCTACGCACGCGGCTTGAAGGGCAGAATGAAATTGAGATTCATGAGGACGTGCTGGCCCGCGCCTTGGAGACGGACGCGCCGCCCGCCGCTACACAGCCGCGCCGCCCGACGCTCCCGACCAGAACTAAGTAGACGCGCGCTCCCGAAGCGCGTTACAAAAAGAAGAGGCCGCCTGTTAAATCTAACAAGCGGCCTCTTCCCGTCAAAGCTCTCTTCTTCGCGTCCCCTTTCTTAGCG
>CAXTRQ010000139.1:0-15805 GCA_964246705.1 uncultured Pyrinomonadaceae bacterium | reverse complement strand
GAGGAATCCTGCGCGCGAGCGAGTCTTCGCGGCGCTCGGCTCAGGCGAGGCTTTCGAGTTGTTCCGCCGCAACGTCGAGGCGCAGGGCGGCGATGCGCGTGTCTGTGACCAACCCGAACGTCTGCGGGATGTCTCGCTCGAAGAGGTTAGGATAGAATCGCCGCGCGCAGGATTCCTCGCGCGCGTGGATGCGGCGGAGGTCGGTCGCGCGGTGGTCGAAATCGGCGGCGGGCGCGCGCGCATGGAAGACCAAATTGACCCGGCGGTGGGCTTTCTCGCCGAAGTCAAGATCGGCGAAGAGGTCGCCGCAGGACAGGCGCTCGGCCTTCTGTATTGCCGCCGGGGCGCGAAAGGCGAAGAGGCGGCACGACGCCTGCGCGCCGCTTACCATATTTCCGAAGAACCGCCCCCGCAAGTTCCGCAACTCATCAAGGAAGTAATCGCCACATGAAAACGAAACTGTTTCTCGTTGTCCTCTTGGCAATGGCAATGGCGCTCGTGCTGGCGGGCACGATTGCATGCAACGTGCAAAGCAACGCGGCTGTGGATAAATCGAAGAAGCGCGTCGGCATCGTCTTCGATATCGGAGGCAAAGACGACCGCTCCTTCAACGCCGCCGCATGGGAAGGCGTCAAACGCGCCGCGCATGATTTGCCGATTGTGCTACGCGATGTCGAACCCGGCAACCCCACGTCAATCGAGCCTGCGATGCGCGCCTTTGCCGAGCGCGGCTACGATCTGATTATCGGCATCGGATTCGCGCAAGCGCCGATTATGGAGACGGTGGCGAAAGATTATCCGAATATACACTTTGCCATCGTCGACGGCGTCAGCGAGTTGCCGAACGTCGCGTCGCTTGTTTTCAAAGAGCACGAAGGCTCTTATCTCGTCGGCATGCTGGCTGCGCGCGAGTCGAAGACGGGCGTCATCGGTTTTATCGGCGGTATGGACATCCCGCTCATTCACAGATTCGAGACTGGTTACGAAGAGGGCGCGCGCGCCGCGAACCCGCACGTTCGCGTGATTCAAAATTACGTTGGCATTACCGATGGGGCATGGAACAATCCGGGCAAGGGCAAAGAGTTGGCGCTCGCGCAAATCGGCAAGGGCGTGGACGTGATTTTCACGGCGGCGGGCAATTCCGGCCTCGGCGCATTCGACGCCGTCGAGCAGGCCGGTAAAACCGACGGGCGCGCACAGCGTTTCGTCATCGGCGTAGACTCGAACCAGAACGGCGTCAAACCCGGCTTCGTCCTGACCAGCATGGTCAAGCGCGTGGACAACGCCGTCTACCAGATGGTCAAAGAAGTCGTCGAAGGAAATTTCCAAGCAGGCTTTCACGTCTACGGACTCGACAAAGACGGCGTCGGCTATTCTCTGGACGACTTCAACAAGCCGCTCATCAAACCCGAAGTGCTCCAAGATGTCGAAGCGGCCAGACAGAAAATAATCAACGGCGAAATTAAAGTCACGGACGCGATGGCTAAATGACAAAAGCAGTGACGAGTGACAAGTCCTCGTCACTTGTCACTCGTCACTTGTCACTGCTTTTTTATGATTGAACTCAAAGACATCACCAAACGCTTCGGCAACGTGCTGGCAAACGACGGCGTGAACATTACGGTCGAGCCGGGAACGATTCATGCCATCGTGGGCGAAAACGGCGCGGGTAAGTCAACCGTGATGCGCATCGCCTATGGTTTTTACAAGGCTGACGGCGGTCAGATTATGGTTGACGGTGCGGTGCGCGAGATCAGCACGCCGCATGATGCCATCGCGCTCGGCATCGGGATGGTGCATCAACATTTTATGCTGGTGGACACGATGACGGTGGCTGAAAATATTGTGCTCGGCGCGGAGCCGGGCAGCGCCGCCGCGCTCGATTTGCAGAAGGCGGCGCGCGAGATTCGCGCGCTCTCGGACGAGTTCAGGCTGTCGGTTGACCCGAACGCGCTGGTCGACAGCCTGTCGGTCGGGCAGCAACAGCGCGTCGAGTTGTTGAAGGCTCTGTATCGCCGCGCGCGACTGTTGATTCTCGACGAGCCGACGGCAGTCCTCACGCCGCAGGAGGTTGAAGAGTTTTTCGCCATCCTGCGACGGATGCGCGAGCAGGGAAAGACGGTCGTCATCATCACGCACAAACTCTCTGAAGTTATGGCCGTCTCTGATGACGTGACGGTGATGCGGGATGGACGCGTCGTCGGGCGCGTTAAGACCGAGGAGACGAACGCGGCGGAACTGGCGCGCATGATGGTCGGGCGCGAGGTGCTTTTAAGAGTCGAAAAGTCGAAGGCTCAGGCGGGCGAGACGGTCTTGAGCGTTGGGCATCTCTCGGTGAGCGTGCGCGGCGGCGAGAGGGGCTTGCGCGACGTGTCGTTCGATGTCAGCGCGGGCGAGATTGTCGGCGTCGCGGGCGTCGAAGGCAACGGGCAGACGGAGTTGATTGAGACCCTCGCGGGACTTGTGCCGTCCGCGCAGGTCTCCGGCGTCGTCAAACTCCTGGGAAGAAATATCGCGCACCTGAGCGCGCGCGAACATACGGAGCTGGGCATCGCGCATATCCCTGAAGACCGGCACAGGCGCGGGCTGCTGCTCGATTTCGATTTGTCGGAGAACTCGATTCTAGGCATTCACTATCGCCCACCCGCCGTCGCCTCGCGCGGAGGCGTGCTGCTCAACACGAGCGGGATACGCGCGCACGCACGGCAGATCATCGAAGATTTCGACGTGCGCCCGGCCAACCCAGACCTTCCGGCGCGCGCACTCTCAGGCGGCAATCAACAAAAGCTCATCATCGGGCGCGAGTTCGACCTTCAGCCGAAACTGCTGCTCGTCGCACAGCCGACGCGCGGCGTGGACATCGGCGCTATCGAGTTTATTCACCGTAAGCTAGTCGCGCTGCGTGATGCGGGGTGCGCGATTCTGCTCGTCTCCGCCGAACTGGAAGAGGTGACGGCGCTGGCTGACCGCCTGTTGATTATTCATCATGGGCGCATCGTCGCCGAAGTCGACCCAGTGCTGACAAGCCACGAAGAGATCGGACTGCTGATGACGGGCGGCGAGAAATCAAAGTAGGAAGGATGAAGGGAAAGCATTTGAGATTTGGGATGCTTTTCGGTTTATGGTGCATCGTTAGAGAGTTCATCATTTAAATTATGAAGCTTCTTCAAGAACTGCTCTTTCCGCTCATCGCCGTTGTGGCGGCGTTTGTTATCGGGGGCATCTTTGTGCTGGCGATTGGCGATAATCCGTTTCAGGTTTACGGACTTCTCATCGGCAGCGCGCTCTCTTGGCCGGACGGCATCGGATATACGCTCTTTTATGCGACGCCTCTGATTTTCACAGGGCTGGCGGTCGCCGTCGCGTTTCGCTGCGGGCTTTTGAACATTGGGGCGGAAGGGCAGTTGTACGTTGCCGCGTTTGCCACCGCATGGGTCGGCATCAAGTTCGGCGGGACGACGATTGATTCGTTCGGGACGCAGATAAATTATGCGTGGATGAGTTTGCCCGCAGTGCTTCTGATTCCTCTATGCATGCTGGCGGCGATTCTGGTGGGCGCGGCATGGGGCGCGCTTCCCGGCTTTTTGAAGGCGCGCTTCGGCTCTCACGAAGTCATCAACACGATCATGTTGAACTTCATCGCGGTCGCGCTCGTCAGCTACTTCACGCAGTATCACTTCAAAGCGCCGGGCGACCCGATTTTGCAGACCGTGCCTATCGGCGACGCGGCGCACATCGCGCGGCTAGGAAGCTTTCTGCCGGGACTCCCGGCGCGCATTCCCGTCAACATCGCTTTTCTGCTCGCGCTCGTCGCCGCCGCGTTCGTCTATGTTTTTCTGTGGCGGACGAAGTGGGGATACGAGATTCGCGCGACCGGCGCAAACCCGACCGCCGCCGAATACGGCGGTATCTCGACGCGCAAGCAGATTGTGTTGGCGATGGCCGTCTCCGGCGGTCTCGCGGGGATGGTCGGGATTAACGAGGTGCTCGGCTACCGCCACCGTTATTACGATAGCTTCTCGGACAATTACGGATTCACAGGCATCGCCGTCGCGCTGCTAGGCCGCAATCATCCGGTCGGGGTCGTCCTCGCGGCGTTGCTCTTTGCCGTCTTGCAGCGCGGCGGAATCTTCGCAGATGCTTTCTCCGAACACGTCACCAAAGACATCGTGCAGGTCTTACAAGCTCTCGTCATCCTGTTCGTCGCCGCCGAGGCGCTGTTTCGCGGGCCGTTCGGACGTTTCAGCCTTTTGAAAAGATCGAAAGTGTAAATGCGGAGGTTGGAGGTCAGAGGTCAGAGGTTAGTTAAAAGACAAGCTGTTTTCACTCGCCTCTGACCTCCGACCTCCGACCTCTAACTTCTGTGGCTTCGCTTATGAATGAACTTTTATCACTGTCGCTTTTCTTCTCGATGATTCGACTGTCCACGCCGCTGCTGCTGGCGGCGCTGGGCGGGCTTTTTTCGGAGCGCGGGGGCGTGATCAATATTGCGCTCGAAGGATTGATGCTGGCGGGAGCGTTCACGGCGGCGGCGGTGACGCACTATGCCGGTAATCCTTGGGTCGGATTGCTGGCGGGAATCCTGGCGGGCACGCTCATCGCGGCGATTCACGCGACGGCCTGCATTCGCTTTCGCGCCGATCAGGTTGTGAGCGGAACTGCCATCAATATTCTGATGCTCGGCGTCCCTGCGTTCCTGAGCGGTGCGCTGTTTCTCTCTTCGGGTTCGACGCCGCAGATTCCCAGAGAGAACCTGATTCCGTCGACTCCGATTGTCATCGCGTTCGCGCTCGTTCCCATCACATGGTACGTCCTCAATCGCACGCCGTTCGGGTTGCGGCTGCGAGCGGTCGGCGAAAACCCGGAGGCGGCGGACGCGGCGGGCGTCAACGTCAACCGGATGAAATACTCGGCGGTGCTTTTGTCGGGCGCGCTCGCGGGCTTGGGCGGCGCGTATCTGTCCATCGGACAGTCGTCGCTGTTTACGCGTAACATGACCGCAGGGCGCGGCTTCATCGCGCTGGCCGCGCTCATCTTCGGCAAGTGGCGGCCTGTCCAGACGATGCTCGCCTGCCTGCTGTTCGGCTTTACGGAAGCCCTCACGATTCAGATGCAGGGCGTCTTCAAGCTTCCTTCAGGCGAAGAAATCCCCGTGCAGTTTATCCAGATCGTTCCTTATGTTTTAACCATCATCGTCCTCGCGGGCTTCATCGGGCATTCACGCGCACCCCGCGCGCTGGGGCTACCATATCAGAAGGAGAGATGAAGAAGAGTTTTTCAGTCTTCAGTTTTCAGAAAGCAGGGTGATTCGATATTTCTTAGAGCAGAACCGGCAACTGAAAAACTAAAAACCGAAAACTGATTATGGGTATCTCTTTAAAGTCGGAACACCTGAAGCGCTACAGAGACATCGGCTGGCTGCTGATGAAGTACGGGCGTAGCGATCTGGTGAAGCGCGCGGGATTGGAAGAGGCTATCGAAGGCACGGAGCCTTTCGACCCGGAAGTGCCCGCGAAGGCCGAAGAGCTAGCGAACGATCTGGAGCAGATGGGGCCGACCTTCATCAAGTTGGCGCAACTTCTCTCGACGCGCGCAGACCTCCTGCCGTTTCCTTACCTCGACGCGCTGGCGCGCTTGCAGGACAGTGTAGGGCCGTTCTCCTTCGGCGAAGTCGAGGAAATCGTGTGCACCGAACTCGGCGTCCGCATCTCGAAGGCGTTCACCAGATTCGATTCCGTACCGATGGCCGCCGCGTCGCTCGGGCAGGTTCACCGCGCCCGGATGCGCGACGGGCGTGAGGTCGTCGTCAAGGTGCAGCGCCCGAACATCCGCGAGCGCATCGTCGAAGACCTCGAAGCGATGGACGAGATCGCACAATTTCTCGACCGCCACACGGAGGCCGGACGCCGCTACGAGTTTCAGCCGATGCTTCTCGAATTTCGCAAAAGCCTGCTGCGCGAACTCGACTACCGGCAGGAGGCGCGCAACCTCATCACGTTTAGCGAGAACCTGCACGAGTTTGAAAATATCATCGTCCCGCTTCCCATCGAAGACTACACGACCTCGCGCGTGCTCACGATGGATTACATTAAGGGAAAGAAGATCACCTCGCTGACCCCGCTGGCGCGCATTGATATAGACGGTCACATTCTCGCGGACTATCTCTTTCGCGCTTACCTGCAACAGATTCTCGTGGACGGCTTCTTTCACGCAGACCCGCATCCCGGCAACGTCTTTCTGACGGAAGACAACCGTATTGCCATTATTGATTTGGGAATGGTCGCGCATATCACACCACGTTTTCAAGAGAACCTCTTGCAGTTGTTGTTAGCCATCAGCGAGGGACGCGGCGACGAAGCCGCAGTGGTGACAAGCAAGGTGGGCGAGCCGCGCGAGAACTTCGACGACGGACAGTTTCGCCGCCAAGTCTCAGACCTCATCACGCAGCATCAGGCCGCGAACCTGAGAGACATGGACGCAGGCCGCGTCGTCTTAGAGATTACGCGCATCGCCGGAGAGACCGGCTTTCGCCTGCCGGTCGAATACACAATGATCGCCAAGGCGCTCCTCAATCTCGACCAGATTGTTGAAACGCTCGATCCTTCATTCGACCCGAACGCGGCCATTCGTCGTCACGGCATGGCGATTACGCGCCAGCGTTTGATGAAAAGTCTCTCGCCCGGCGGGCTGTTCACGTCGGCCATCGAAGTCAAGGAGTTCGTCGAGAAACTACCGGGCAGAGTCAACAAACTGCTCGACGCCGTGGCGAACAACGATGTCGAGATAAAGGTTGACGCGATTGACGAGGTCAAGCTGATGGAGGGTTTGCAGAAGGTTGCCAACCGCATCACGCTCGGCCTTGTGCTGGCGGCTTTAATCGTCGGTGCGGCGCTGATGATGCGCGTCGAGACGAGATTCACTATACTGGGCTATCCCGGTATCGCTATCATCTTTTTTATGATCGCCGCAGGCGCGGCCTTGTTTCTGGCTTTCACGATTCTTTTCACTGACGAAAAGAAAAGGAAGACCGACCCGCGTTAATTGAGACTGAGATTTCTGTCGAGAGGTGACAATGAAGCCGATGGAAAGCCCCGCACCGGAAACTCTCTATGAACGCGCGGAGCACGCCGCCCGCACCATCCGAGCGCGCTACACGGAACAGGTGCGAGTCGCGCTTGTGCTCGGCAGCGGCCTCGGCGCGTTCGCCGACGACCTCGAAGACTCGCTCGCCCTTTCTTATGAAGAGATACCGGGCTTCGCGCGTTCCACCGTCGAGGGGCATGCCGGTCGGCTCGTGCTGGGGCGCGTCGCGGGCGTGGCCGTCGCGGCGATGCAGGGACGCTTTCATTATTACGAAGGCTACGCGTTTGAAGAAGTCACTTTCCCCATCCGCACGCTCGGCCTGCTCGGCGTGAAAACGCTCGTGCTGACGAACGCCGCCGGGGGACTCAATAATACTTTTACGCAGGGGTCTCTGATCGTCATTTCAGATCATCTGAACCTGATGGGCACAAGCCCTCTGCGCGGCGTGAACGACGCGCGCTTCGGCCCGCGCTTTCCGGACATGACCTCAGTCTATGACCACGAATATCAAGAGACCGCCATTCGTGAAGCGCGCGGCATCGGTCTTGAGTTGAGGCGCGGCATCTACGCGGGACTGTCCGGGCCGAGTTACGAGACGCCCGCCGAGATACGGATGCTGCGCCTGCTCGGAGCGGACGCTGTCGGCATGAGCACCGTGCCCGAAGCCATCGTCGCGCGCCACATGGGAATCCGTGTGCTCGGCCTTTCATGTATCACGAATATGGCGGCAGGCGTCCTCGACCGTCCGATTGACCACTCGGAAGTCATCGAGACGGGCGAGCGCGTGCGCCAGACTTTCGCGGAGTTGCTGCGGAGAGTAATTCCCAAACTACAGTAGACAGTTTTCAGTTTTCAGTTTTTAAGTTGAGAGCATGGGAGCCATGCCCACTTCACTGAACGCCGGAAACTGCAAACTGAAAACCGAAAACTGAAAACTTATGATTATCGGCATCTGCGGCGGCACGGGTTCTGGAAAAACGACGGTTGCCAACCGCATTCTCGAATCGGTCAGCGCGGGTGAGGTCGTCTTTCTGCAACAGGACTCCTATTATCGCAACCTCGATCAGATGCCGCTCGATTTTCGCCAGATGGTCAATTTCGACCACCCGGACGCGATTGATAACGAGCTTCTCGTCGAACATCTCAAGACGCTGAAGGCGGGTGAGATGGTCGAACTTCCGCTCTACGATTTCAAGACGAACTCGCGCTTGACTGAAACACTGCGGATGGAGCCGAAGCCGATTATTATAATCGAAGGCATCCTGATTTTCGCAGACCCGCGACTTCTGAAAGAGATGGACATCAAGGTTTTCGTTGATACGCCGGACGACATCCGTTTCATCCGTCGTCTCAGGCGCGACGTGGCCGAGCGCGGGCGGACAGTCGAATCGGTCATCGAGCAGTATCTCGCTTCCGTCAGGCCAATGCACATGCAGTTTGTCGAACCGACGAAGCGCGCGGCAGACGTGATTATTCCGGAGGGCGGGCACAATCTCGTCAGCATTGATTTAATCAGCGGTAGGATTCGTGAGCGCCTCTCGAACGAGGGACGCCGCCGCAGAGACGGACAAGCCAGCGCGATGAGCGCGAGAGGAGAACAGGCAGGGTGAATCAACAGGAAATTACTCAGGTCGCCATCGAGGCGCGCAATTGTGCGCTGGCGCAATATTCAAACTTCTGCGTCGGCGTCGCCATCGAGACCGAAGATGGGCAAGTCTATACGGGTTGCAACATCGAGAGCGCGGCCTACGAACTGACGATGTGCGCCGAGCGCGTCACCATTTGGAAGGCTCTCTCGGAGGGCGCGCGCAAGTTCAAGCGCATCGTCGTCGTCGCCGACACGGAGCGTCTGACGCCGCCTTGCGGCGCGTGCCGCCAACTCATTTGGGAATTCTGCGGCGACATCCCCGTTGTCCTCGCCAACCTGCGCGGCGACACCGAAACCCTCCAGATGGCCGCATTGCTGCCGCGACCCTTCGATGCGAAATTTCTCGAAGAGACGGGCGCACCCAAATCTTAAAAAGGAAAGAAATGGCTGAGAAGGGAGATAAGACGGCGGGCGACGGCGGGGCTGATAATTTTGGCGTGGGCGAGGAGACGGCACTAGAGCGCGTCCTCAACCGTTACGTGGGCGACGCCATTCACCTGTTCCTCTCCATCCTCGCCGTCTTTATCCTCGCTTGCGCCGTGGTCGCCGCTTACAACACAGCCCTGCACGACTTCCCCAAACTCTTTGCGCCGATCAACGAGTATGACGTTCTGCAAAAGCTTATCCAGAGCGTGCTGCTGATTGCGATTGCCGCCGAACTCGGACTGCTGTTGCTCTTTCATCGCACGAGCGCGGCGATTGAAGTCATTATCTTCGTCATCGCGCGCAAAATCGTCAGCCCGGAAATCTCTTCGCTCGATTTATTGTTGAGTGTCGGGGCGCTCGCCGGGCTGCTCGTCGTCCGGTTCTATTATTTGCCGGGAAGACCTAAATAACATTTTCATCAACACACCGGAGCGCATAGATGTCAGGATTCTCTCGATTGATAATCGCCCTCTGTCTCTCAACGCTGACGGCGTTACCCGCGCAGGCGACGGCGCAGAGAAAGGGGCGAACAACGATTGACCTTTTGGTGCGTGGCGGAATCGTTGTCACGATGGACAAGGAGCGGCGCGTCGTTGAAGACGGCGCGGTTGCCGTCGAGGGTGGACGCATCGTCGCGGTCGGAAAACGCGCGGACATTGAGAAACGCTACGCGGCGCGCGAGGTAGTTGACGCGGTGGGACGCGCCATCATCCCCGGACTCATCAACGGGCACACGCATGTGCCGATGACGTTGTTTCGCGGCATCGCCGACGACCTCGACCTCAACGAGTGGTTGACTAAATACATCTTTCCGGCGGAGGCGAAGAACGTCACGGAGGAATTTGTCAGGGTCGGGACGCAGCTTGGGCTGGCCGAGATGATACGGGGCGGGACGACCACCTACTGCGACATGTACTACTTCGAGCAGGCCATCGCCGAAGAGACGGCGCGAGCCGGTGTGCGCGGCGTGCTGGGCGAGACGGTGATTGATTTTCCGGTCGCAGACAACAAGACGTTCGAGCAGGCGCTGGCCTACAGCGAGAGTTTCATCACGAAATGGAAGGGGCATGCGCTCATCACGGCGGCGATTGCTCCGCACGCGCCTTACACGGTCTCGGAGGAACACCTTAAAGCCGTGCGCGCGCTGTCAGACCGGACGCGCGCGCCCGTCGTCATCCACGTCGCCGAGACCGAGAAGGAAGTCAAAGATATTTTGCAGCAAAAGGGCGCGCGTCCCGTGCAATATCTGGCGCGCATCGGTTTCCTCAACAATCGTGTGATTGCCGCGCACACGGTTCACCTGACGGATGAAGAAATTGCTGTGCTGAAGGATTTCGGCGTCGGAGCGGTTCACAACCCGCAGTCGAACATGAAACTCGCGTCCGGGGTCGCGCCTGTTCCGAAGATGATCGCCATGCACATCGCGCTGGGATTGGGCACAGACGGCGCGGCTTCCAATAACGACCTCGACATGTGGGAAGAGATGGACACGGCGGCGAAGTTACATAAGCTGACGACCGGAGACCCGCGCGTGTTGCCTGCCGAAGATGCGCTTGCGATGGCGACGATCAACGGCGCGCGTGCGCTCCATCTGGAACGCGACACCGGCTCGCTCGAAACGGGCAAGCGCGCAGACCTCGCCATCGTTGATCTGGATGAGCTTCATCAAACGCCGCGCTACAACATCTACTCTCATCTCGTCTATGCCACGAAAGCATCAGACGTTCGTACGGTTATCATCGAAGGGCGGGTCGTGATGCGCGACCGCCGTCTGCTGACGCTCAACGAAACGGAGATCAAACAGAAGGCGCGAGCCTTCCGCGAACGCATTACGCGAAGCCTCAAATGAAACGCCGCAACGATGAACGCTGAACTGAAAACAGCAAAAACTTTTATCTTACGGTTCCGCGTTCAAGTTTCGGCTGGGGTTGTCAAAACTATGTCATGAGGTGATAATGGTTCGTGAACATTGGATGAAACCGCAAAGCGAGCTTGATGGCTCGCTTTTGAATTTAGGGAGTAAGAATGTAGTGAAGGGAATCCCTCTCGTTCGGCATGCGCGGAAGGCCGCCGAAATATTTTGCAGTCTGCTGTTTATTCTCGCCTCTGTCGCAGGTATCCATGCGCAGGAACAACAATCAGCGCAGCCCGCCGCCGCGGAACCGGAGAGCGATACCGTGCAACGGCGCATCACACGCGCCCGCACGCTCGCTGCGGTCGGAAGATTAGCGGCAGCGGCGAGTGACCTTGAAGCTCTCCGCACGTCGAGCGCAGACGAGTCGGTACGTGATGTGGCGCGCGTCCTGCTGATGTGGATTTATGTCGAGATGCCGGATTACGCGCGTGCCAGCGCCCTGCTCGACGAGACCTTCAAAGCGCACGATGCCGAGCACCAGACGGCTGACCGCACTTATTTCGCGCTGGCCGGACAGACCATCAATAGCGTACGCACGCACCTCGAACGCTATCGCACCTTCGGTATTGACATCTCGGACAATAACCTGCCGACGGAGGCTGCAGGCGACCTCGATCAGCTACGTCGCTTGCTTGAGAAAGTGATGGAACAGGCGAGAGCCGTCCGCGACGGGGAACTTCAGAAGGATGCCAAGGCACAGAGCATGGACGCGACGGCTCTGCTCGAAGATGCGGCGACGGTGCGGCTCAGGCTGGCGCACGGCGATCAGGAGCAATCCAACTGGCAACGTGAAGTCGCCGACGCGCGCCAGCGCCTCGTCGCTTCCGAGACGCGTATCGCCAGCGTGAGCGGCCTCCCGCCGGTCGGCGCTCCGCCCGCCGCTGCTGCCAATATCACAACCGGCGGAAAGGACACAGCAAATCCACCCACCGTCCGCACATCTGCGACAATCTCCGACGATAAATCGGCCAACCAAAAGTCAGAAGTTAAATCGTCATCCACATCGAGAGAACGCGCCGCTTCGTCAAACAAGTCGAAGAAGGCAACCTCGCCTTCGACTGCTGAAGCGTCGTCGCAGGGCGAGCCGTCGCCGTCAGCCGAAACATCTGAGGCCGCGTCCAAAAAGAGCGGCGCGCCGGTCTCGGTCGGCCCGTTGACCGCTCTGGCGACGCAGAAAGTCTCGCCGTCTTACCCATCCATCGCCAAAGCGGCGCGCGTCTCCGGCATCGTGACGGTCTACATGGTGGTTAATGAAAAGGGAACGGTCGAATCGGTGCAACGCGCCGACGGCCCCGTGCAACTCCAAGCTGCCGCGACGGACGCCGCGCGCCGCTGGAAGTTTCGCCCGACCGTCGTTGACGGTCAGCCCGCGCGCATCGCCGGTTTCATCAGCTTCAACTTCGCGCTCTGAAGTGCCTTTCAAACAAGTCTCAGCCACCCCGAAAACTCACCGACGGGATTCTCAAAGCCTTCCTCCTTCGCGCAAAGGCGCGAAGAAAACGAAGAGTCGTGTGATTTCAGATTTGAGATTTCAAATCTTCAATCTCTGTGCTTTATGGAACTGCGTTATTTAGCGCGATTGGCGAGACGGGGTGGTTCTCTGTGTTGAGATTTGAATCATGATGGGTGCGGGCTTTGTTGTCTGCCGACTTTCGCCGCCGCAATTGCCGCAGCCGGTGGCGCAGGCGGCTGTGTCGCTGTTGCCTGCGGCGCGAAATGAACGCAGGCGCGACAGCGCACGACGCCCCGTGTAAGCACAGGCGGCAAGGATCATGAGCGCGACGGCGATAGTCTGCCAGTCCAACATTTCTGTCTCCTAACTGAAGCCCAATAATCGCCCGCCCTGAAAGGTAATGAAAGAGGCGATGTAGGCCAGCACAAGCATGTAAGCGACCATAAAGAGCGGCCAGCGCCAAGAGTTCGTTTCGCGCCGGACGATGGCGACCGTGGACATGCACTGGCAGGCCAGCACGAAAAAGACCATCATCGAAACAGCGACGAGCGGCGTCCATGCCTTGCTCCCGTCAGGCCGCTTGGCGTTGCGTACAGCATCAATCAATGAAGGTGATTCCTGCGGGTCGTCCGTCTCCGGCGGCCCGACGTTATAGACAATACTCAGCGTCGAAACCAGCGTCTCGCGCGCGGCAAACGACGAGATGAGACCGATGCCCATCTTCCAATCGAAGCCGAGCGGCGCGATGGCAGGTTCAATGACACGACCTAATTGCCCCGCGTAACTGTGTCGAATCTTTTCGCCCGCCTCGTCCGTCGCCTCCGGCGCGGGGTGCGTCGAAGGCGCTGGCTCTCCTTTCGATTCGACGCCTGTCTCGCGCGTCACCTGCGCAACCGACGACTCCGTTTCCGCGTCGAGTTTCGGCGCGCCCGTGCGCGGGAAGGTGACGAGCGCCCAGAGTAGAATCGAGATGGCGAGAATGACCGTGCCCGCGCGCTTCACAAAAAGCCATGAGCGCGAGCGCATCGTCTGGATGATGTTGGCCGGGTTTGGCATCCTGTAGGGCGGCAATTCGAGGACGAGTGGCGGCGGCGGCGATTTCAAAATCGTGTGCTTCAAAATCCACGCGACGGCAATCGCCACCGCGATGCCGAGCAGGTACATCGAGAGAATGATGACCGCGCCGACCGAAAGAAATCCGAAAACTTTGCGTTCTGAAAAGAACGCCGCGATCATCAGCGTATAGACCGGCAGTCGCGCCGAGCAACTCATAAACGGCGCGATCATAATCGTCGCCAGACGGTCTTTCGGGTTCTCGATGGTGCGCGTCGCCATGATGCCCGGAATCGCGCACGCGAAGCTGCTGAGCAGCGGCATGAAGGCTTTGCCGTGAAGCCCGACGCCGCGCATTAGCCTGTCCATCAAAAACGCCGCCCGCGCCATGTAGCCGCTGTCTTCGAGTAGCGAGATGAAGAAGAACAGCAGCAAGATTTGCGGCAGGAAGACCAGCACGCCGCCGACACCCGCAATCACGCCGTCGGCCAGCAAGTCTCTCAGCAAGCCTTCCGACATCCGGCCTTTGACGAATCCGCCGAGCGCGCCGAATCCCTTGTCAATCAAATCCATCGGCAGATTCGCCCATGAAAAGATGGCCTGAAAGACCAGCAGCATGACGGCGATGAGAATCAAGGGGCCGAAAAATTTGTGTGTAAAGACACGGTCAATGCGGTCTGTCATGCTCGGACGCTCGCGCTCCGCGTCGCCGCCCGTGACTGCTCTTGATGAAACTTCCTCAATCCAATCGTAACGCGCCATGAGAGGCTCTTGCCACCACTGCGGATTATTTTCCGCGAGCCGCGCGCGCGCCTCTTCGACTGCCGCACGTCGCGCCTCATGCTCCGGCAACTCGTCCGCGTAAAGTTCACGCAGCGCCTCATTGCGGTCGCCGTGATCGCTCTCAGAGAGCCGCGACAGTTCTTCTTCAGCCTGCGCGGACAGATGCCAACTGGCACGCGGCGCGGCGCTCGATGCCGCGCGCGCGACTGACCGCCCAAGCTGTTCAATGCCGCGCCCCGTCTTGACCGTGACCGGCACAACTTCTACGCCGAGCGATTGACCGAGCTTTTCCGTATCAATCTCAAGTTTGCTCCGCTCAGCCAGATCAAACATCGTCAGCGCGACGACGAGCGGGCGATTTATCTCCAAAAGCTGCGTCACGAGATAGAGATTGCGCTCAAGGTTGGTCGCATCAACGACGGCGACAATCACATCGGGCGCAGGGACGTTCAGGTTCTTGCCCGTGAGTACGTCGCGCGCAATCTGCTCGTCAATCGAAGCCGCGTCGAGGCTGTAGAGTCCGGGCAAGTCTATGACGCGCGCGGGCGGCGAGTCGGGAGCGAGCGTCCACGCGCCCTCTTTGCGCTCGACCGTCACGCCCGGATAGTTTGCGACTTTCTGCCGCAAGCCCGTCAGCGCGTTGAAGAGGCTGGTCTTGCCCGCGTTCGGATTACCCGCCAGCGCGACGACGAGCGCGCGTGCCTCGACCGCCCTGCCATTCGGCTCAGGCTCGACAATGCGGGAAGGGGATTCCAGTAGGCTACTCATAAGAACAGTGACGAGGGACAAATGACGAGCAAAACCGGGAATAGCTTCCAGTGTTCAGTACTCGGTTTTCAGTAATCAGTGAAGAGTGGTGAGAGCAAAGCTGACTTTAAACTTGTCGCTCGTCACTTGTCACTCGTCACTACTGAAATTGTCTGCGCTTCGCTGCGGCGCAGGGCGAGATGATAGTTGCGGACGCGTATCTCGATGGGGTCGCCGAGCGGCGCGGTTTTGATGACGCGCACGGGCACGCCGGGCACGACGCCCATCTCCATCAAGCGACGAGCCAACGCGCCCGACCCGCCGACCGCAACCACACGCCCACGCGCCCCCGGCGGCAGGGCGTCGAGCGACCCCCGCGCATTCTGTCCCGCGCCCGCCTCATCCAATATCTTGATGGCGTCGGTCTCATTAACGGAAAGTTCTAACAATGCTTCACCCCATAATTATTAAGTTTCAAGTTCGTGGCCAGCTACAGTCCCGCCTGCGAATCACAAGACGATATTATATGACTTGAAAATAAATTTCAATTTCAACTAGTGGGCGTGAGAAACGAGCCTTGGTCTTTGGCGATTAGCGTCTCTACTTTTCAGCCACTTGGCGTCTGTGAGTGAAATTTTTTCTGACGCACAGACGCCAAGTGGCTAATGAAGGAGGAAAGCTTGAGTGAATGTCTCCG
>CAXTRQ010000138.1:0-15886 GCA_964246705.1 uncultured Pyrinomonadaceae bacterium | reverse complement strand
GAGACGTGGTGCGGCATCGCGCGGGAGGAGAGATAGAGTACCTCGGGCGGCGCGATGAGCAAGTGAAGGTCAGAGGCTATCGCATCGAGTTGGGAGAGATCGAAGCGACGCTGAGGAAGCATCCGCAGGTCAGCGAAGCGGTCGCCATGGTGCGAGAGGATGAGAGGGGAGACAAGCGATTAGTGGCTTATCTGGTGTGGAGTGGCGAGGGAGCGGTGGAAGGCATCGGAGCGAGTGAGTTACGGCGGTATTTGAAGGAGAAGCTGCCTGATTACATGATTCCACAGATGTTCGTCACGCTCGCTGCGATGCCGCTGACGGCCAACGGTAAAGTTAACAGGAAAGCTTTGTTAAGAAAGGCGGCACAGCCGAAGGCTACAGCTCCGTATGTCGTACCCCGGACAGAAGTGGAGCGCGCAATCGCTGATGTCTGGCAGGAGATTTTAGGCGTCGAGAAGGTCGGCATATACGACAACTTCTTCGACCTCGGTGGACACTCACTGTTGGCGGTACGGGTTCACAGCCGGATACGCGAAGCGACGGGCAAGGACATACCTTTGATCGACCTGTTCATGTATCCGACCATCAGCGAGCTGGCTCTTCACATACATCAGGCACAAGACAAGCCCATCTCCTTTGAAGAGAAGCTTGAACTGGCTGAGACAACAAGCCAATCGAGAAGACAACGAAGAGAGATAAGGCAGAAGCATTTGATACGACAAGAGCCTGATGATCCGTTCAGAGATATATCGTCGCAAGGGTAAGGCCACTCATCATGGCACATATAACGACGAGTCTCTTCGCACTGAAATCATTCTTCCGCGCAAATTCTTACACAGCTAATTTAGACGAAAGCTCCTCACCGAAGACGTAATAGGAGAAGACAAGGCATGCATAGCTCAAACTCAGCACTCCATGGAGATGAGATAGCAATTATCGGTATGACGGGGCGTTTCCCACACGCTAACGACCTTGAGCGCTTGTGGCAAAATCTAAGGGATGGTCATGAATCGGTGGAGTTCTTTTCCGATAAGGAACTCATCGCCGCGGGCGTTAATCCCGCAGTCCTCTCGCACCCCAATTTTGTGAAGGCCGGAAGCGTGCTTGAAGATATTGATCTCTTCGACGCATCTTTCTTCGGCTACTCTCCGAGAGAAGCGGAACTCATCGACCCACAGCACCGCCTGTTCCTAGAGAACTGCTGGCATGCGCTCGAAGCCGCGGGATACGACGCCGACACCTTTCCGCATCGGATCGGGGTTTATGCCACCGTCAGCGTAAGCTCTTACATCCTCAACCTGTATTCCAATACGGATGTTTTGAGTTCCACTTCTTCGCTCCAACTCCACATCGGAAATGAAAAGGATCATTTCTGCGCGCGGGTCGCCTATAAGCTCAACCTTAGAGGGCCGAGCGTCTGCGTGCAGACCGCATGTTCGAGTTCACTTGTCGCCGTCCACATGGCCTGTCAGTCGTTGCTCAACGGAGAGTGTGAGATGGCGCTGGCGGGCGGCGCAACGGTTCGCGTGCCGCAGCGGAACGGTTACGTATACCAAGAGGGCGGCATCGTCTCGCCCGATGGACACTGCCGGGCTTTCGACGCCAACGCGCAGGGCACTGTCGGCGGCAACGGCGTCGGCGTCGTCATCTTAAAGCGCCTTGAGGACGCGCTCGCGGACGGCGATACCATTCATGCAGTTATCAAAGGCTCGGCTATTAACAACGACGGTTCTCACAAGGTCGGCTACACTGCTCCGAGCGTGCAGGGGCAGGCAGAAGTTATCGCCGATGCGATGGCGATGGCTCGTATTGACCCTTCGACCATCTCCTACGTCGAAGCTCACGGAACCGGGACACTGATGGGCGACCCCATCGAGGTCATGGCATTGACGAAAGCTTTCCGCGCCGCGACGCAGGCGAAAAACTTCTGTGCCCTCGGCTCCGCCAAGAGCAGCCTCGGCCACCTTGACGTGGCCGCCGGAATCACAGGGTTGATAAAAACCGTGTTGGCGCTCAAGCACGGGCAGTTACCGCCAAGTCTAAACTTTGTCGAGCCGAACCCGCAGATTGATTTCGCCAATAGTCCCTTTTACGTCAATACGAAGCTTACCGATTGGAAACGCAACGGGTCGCCGCGCCGCGCAGGCGTTAGCTCGTTCGGAGTGGGAGGCACAAACGCGCACCTTATCCTCGAAGAAGCGCCGGATACGACCCCTTCCGATGTATCGAAGAGGCCGCAACTGCTCACCCTCTCGGCCAAAACCGAGACGGCGCTTGAGAAGGCGACTGAGAATCTGGCCGATTATCTGCAAAAACACTCAGAAGTGAATCTCGCAGATGTCGCTTACACGCTGAAGGTCGGGCGACATTCCTTCACGCAGCGGCGCGCGGTTGTTTGTCGTGATGCGGTTGATGCTCTGCACGCCTTGCAGAATCCGGCGTCGCGTGTCGTGACGGGCGCGCCGGCGCAGGAACGCGCCTCGCTGGCCTTCATGTTCCCCGGACAGGGCGTGCAATATCCGAACATGACGCGACAGTTGTACGAGGCTGAACCGGCGTTTCGTGAAGTGGTTGATCTGTGCGCGGAAATTCTCAAGCCGCACCTCGGTTTGGATTTGCGTGAAATGCTATACCCGGACATGACCCGGAAGGAGCGCGCCGCGCAGCAACTCGCTGAGACGGCGGTCACGCAACCGGCGTTATTCGTTATCGAATACGCGCTGGCGAAACTTTGGATGTCGTGGGGCGTGCGTCCCGAAGCATTCATCGGCCATAGCATCGGCGAGTATGTCGCGGCGTGTCTCGCCGGTGTCTTCACGCTCGAAGATGCTCTGCGGCTGATTTCAGCGCGCGGGAGTTTGATGCAGGAGATGACGCGGGGCGCGATGCTGGCGGTCAGTTTGCCGGAGGCGCAGGTCGAGCATTTGCTGGAGGCAGAGATTTCGCTTGCTGCTGTCAACGCGCCGGCGATGTGTGTGGTGGCAGGCGCGACGGAAGCGGTCGCACGGTTGGAGCAGCGATTGCAGAGTCGCGGAGCACGTTCGATTCGATTGCAAACCTCACATGCCTTTCATTCTTCGATGATGGAACCGATGCTCGCGGCCTTCGCCGAGCATTGCAAGAAGGTAACGTTGCGCGAGCCGCACATTCCTTACCTGTCGAATGTGACCGGGACATGGATGACAACCGACGACGCGCTGGATGCCAATTACTGGGTGCGACATCTTCGGCAGACTGTCCGATTCGCCGATGGCCTGCGCGAATTGATGGTCGAGCCGGGGCGCGTGTTGCTCGAAGTCGGGCCGGGCGAGACGTTGTGCCGGCTGGCCAAGTCACAAACTGAGGCGGGCGAGGTCGCGGCGTTTGGCTCGCTGCGCGGAGAGAAGGAGAGCGCGGCGGCTTCGGATGGAGAGGTCGCGCAGTTGTTGCGGACGCAGGGAAGACTGTGGGTGGCTGGCATTTCGATTGATTGGAATTCTTTCTACTCAAACGAACGGCGGCAGAGGCTGCCGCTGCCGACCTACCCGTTCGAGCGTCAGAGTTACTGGGTCGAACCAATGCGCGGCGAGGCGAGTCCAGTATTGACGCCGACGAGCGCGAAAAAGGAGTTGGATGAATGGTTCTACCTTCCTTCATGGAAAAAAACGCTTCCGCTGCAAACGCATCTGAAACAAGATGCGCTGGATGAACAGCACCCGTGGTTGGTTTTCGTTGACGAATGCGGCGTGGGCGCGCAAGTCGTCGAACGGCTCGCAGCGAGCGGCCAACGCGTCGTGCGGGTCGAAGCCGGGGCGCAGTTCGCCAAATTGGACGAACATGCTTACACGTTGAATCCGCAGCGACCTGAGGATTACGAAACCCTCGTCGCCGAAATCGACGCGGCGAGGCAAGGGGCGACGAAGATTCTGCACCTTTGGAGCGTGACACAACGGAAGCCGGCGGCGGGCGAGCGGGAGGCTTTTGAAGAGGCGCAATCGAAGGGCTTCTACAGCTTGCTCTGGCTCGCGCGTGCGCTCAAAAACAACAACGCGTCCTCTTCCATGCTCATTGGGGTGATCACCAATAACATGCAGGACGTGACGGGCGAAGAGGATTTATGCCCGGAGAAATCAACCATCCTTGCGGCCTGTCGAGTTATACCGCAGGAGCATCTGAACATTAACTGCCGGAGCATTGATTTCGTGTTGCCCGCCACACATGGGGAGACGCCGGAGCAGAAACTCATTGAGCAACTTATCGCTGAGATGTCAGAACAGACGGCTGAACTATGCATTGCATATCGCGGCAACTCGCGTTGGGTGCAAAGCTTCGAGCGGTTGACACTGGATACGGCGCTCGAAGGTGAAAGCAAGCTGAGAAATGGCGGGGCTTATCTTATTACGGGGGGACTCGGAGGCGTCGGGACGGTGCTCGCGGAATATCTGGCGAAGACGGTTCGCGCCAGATTGGTCTTGACCGGGCGTTCCGCGTTTCCCGCGCGCGAAGAATGGCAACGCTGGCTCGACGAGCATGACGAGTCAGACCCGGTCAGCGAGAAGATTAGAAAAGTGCAGTGGCTTGAAGAACTCGGCGCGGAGGTGTCCGTGGAGAGCGCCGATGTGGCCGACAGGCAGCAGATGGAAGATGTGTTGCGTAGAGCAACGGAACGATTTGGTGCGATAAACGGTGTCATCCATGCGGCGGGCAATATTGGCGACCATTCGTTTCAGAGCGTTCAATTAACGGGACGGGAAGAATGCGAATGGCAATTCCAGCCGAAAGCCTACGGCGTCATGGTTCTCGGCGAGCTTTTGGAGAACAGGTCGGTTGACTTCTGCATGATGGTTTCGTCGCTCTCGACAGTGCTCGGCGGGTTCGGTCTCATCGCCTACGGCGCGGCCAACACCTACATTGATGCCTATACGCAGAAGCAACAGAGCAGGCGCGGTCTCCCTTGGATGACCGTGAATTGGGACGGATGGTATCTGCGCGAAGCAGGCGAGCAGAGATCGGCGGAAGGCGAGCATCTCGCGGCGTTGGCGATCAAGCCGGAGGAGGGGGCTGCCGCCTTCGAGCGTCTTTTGACGGTCGAAGGCGCTCCGCAGGTTGTTATCTCAACCGGAGATTTGGCGACGAGAATCAAGCAGTGGGTCACGCTCGAAACCGTTCGCGGCACGGTCAAGAAAACCGTGGGCAACGCGCTGCGCCCGCGCCCCTTCTTGCAGACCGAATATGTCGCTCCGCGCAATCAGGTTGAAAAGACGCTCGTCGAAATCTGGCAACCTCTTTTCGGCATTGACCGCATCGGCATTCGCGATAACTTCTTCGAGTTGGGCGGCCACTCGCTTCTCGCGCTGAGCATGACGGCACAGATCTACGAGCGGCTGGGGCAGGAAATACCAATGGCCGCGCTTTTTGAGGAGCCGACCATCGAACATCTGGCCGACGTTCTCAACGAAAGAGGCTGGCCCGGAGTTTTGAAACTGGTTGACAAACTGCCGAAGGTTTATTCGCCGCTTGTCAAGATTCGACCCGGCGGCGCGAAACAACCGTTCTTTTTCGCGGCCCCGCTGGGCGGCGTGCTGCCCTCGAACGTGCTCGTGGGAGTGCTCGATCTAGCCCGCTATCTCGACGCTGAACAGCCGTTCTACGGGTTGCAATTGCCCGGCCTCGTGCAGGAGTTGGGAAGTCTGATGGGGCCGAATCAGCCGCTTGACACGACGCAGTTGCAGACCATGTTTGCGCAAAAAATCTCGGAGAAATCTTCGCGCGAGATGATCGTCGAGGGGGCGGCGCATTGCGTGCGCGCGATTCGTCATATTCAACCACACGGGCCATACATGATCGGCGGTTTCTGCACCGGCGGGCTGGTCGCGCTTGAGATCGCACAGAACCTGCGCGAACAGGGCGAAGAGGTGTCGCTGCTGGCGATGGTTGATACCAATCTGCCTGCGAGCAGCAGTCGGGCGCAGGGCGCTTCAAACGGAAATGGCGTCGAACCTGCCGCGCTTGAAGAAGCGCCGGACGCCGATGCCGACCTCGATTCTATCGTCTGGTTTGTGGGGAGAGATTTAACGGGCGGCCAACTGCCGAAAGACCTGCCGGAGTTGAAAGAAGAGATGCGTCCGCTGCCAATGGAAGAGCGTTGGGCATACGCGTTGGAGCAGATGAAGTCGATCAACGCCGTGTCACCCGAAACCACCGCCGAGGATATTGCGCGCCTGTATATGGTTTATCAGGTCAATGTTCAAACGCTCGGGGTTATTCTGAGCAATTACACGCCGAATCTCTATCCCGGCAGAATCACGCTCTTCCGCTCGGGAAACGCGACGGGCGAAGAGAGCGAAGATCAATCGGGCGGATGGAGCACGATCACGCCTCTGCCCGTCGAGTTCTATAAGATACCGGCAGATCACGGAACGCTGTTCCTTGAGCCCGGCATCAACGCGCTCGTTGATGATCTCACGCGCTGCCTCGACCGCGCGCAGGCGCTTGCGCCGGGGCGGTCGCGTGACAACGGCGATAAGCCGAAGCCGACGCCCTCAGACGCAGATGCCAATCGAGAGGCGCAGCCCGGGGCGGCTGAAGCGCCGCCGATTACCGACGCGCTCATCCTTCAGTTGATGGACATCTGGCACGATGTTCTGAGTCGGCGACCCGCCACGCTCGCTGAAAACTTCTTTGAAGTCGGCGGGACTCGCCAGCAGGCCGTCCGTTTGGCCGAACGGATTCGCATGCGCCTCGGTCATTCGCTCTCGCTTTCAACGATTATTCAAAATCCGACCATCGAGCAACTGGTCGTCATCATATACAGAGCGCGCGGCTGGCCGTGGATTTTCAGGGTGGCGCATAAACAGGCGCGCATCGAATCTCCGCTGATAACCATTCAGCCCGAAGGGATGAAGCGACCCTTCTTTTTCGCCGCGCCGCTCGGCGGAATTTTCCCGTCGAACGTCATATCGGGCAGCATTCTCAGCCTGTTGCCGTTTATGGATCCCGACCGTCCGTATTACGGGTTGCAACTGCCGGGGCTGGCGCAGGAAGCGGCCGCGCAATTGAATTTTAATCGACCGCTCGACGCGGCGCGCTTCCAACAACTCTTCGAGCAACTTCCGCAAGGTTCGCAAATATTAGTCGAGGGCGCGGCGCAGTGCGTGCTTGCTATCCGCGATGTCCAACCGGAGGGGCCCTATCTGATCGGCGGTTTCTGCACCGGCGGATTGCTCTCGCTTGAGATTGCCAACCAACTGCGGCAGCAGGGAGAAGAGGTTTCGTTGCTGGCCCTCGTTGATACCTTCGCGCCTGCTATCTCTTGCATTAACACCGAGACAGCATCGGGGCACGATAATGTTGATAGTGAAGTGGCGCTCTTTGCGGCGTTCATCAGCGAAGTGGTAGGCGCAGACCGTCCCCCGGAACGGTTGTACGAATACCTGCTCAGTCTCGACCCGAACCAGCGTTGGCAGCACGCGCTTGAGCGTGGGTTGGCGCGCGCGCTGGTGCATCCCGGCGAGGGCGTCAAGAAGATGCAGGCCATCTTCGTGGCATACGTTGCCAATCGCCAGAGCCTTAACATATTCCTCTCAAACTATGCACCGAGCGTTTACGAGGGGCAGATAAAGATGCTGGCCTGCGAAGATATACTCCGCGAAGCCCCCGACGCCATCAAAGGCTGGAGCCGGTACTCCGCAGAAGCTCTCGACCTGCGCGTGATCCCCGCGCAGCATAAAACTCTCTTCGGCGAACCCGACATGCACACGCTGTTGCAAAATCTCGAAGACTTGTTTGAAGAGGCCGAGCGACATTGCGCGGATAGCTATTCCGTCACTGTCATTGACGGAGAAACGGAAACGGCGGGCGAGCGAGCGCAACCGGCGTCCGCCGACCTGAAAAGAGGATGCAGCAAAACCCCACGTTTCGTGAGCCGGACTGTAACCCTTGAAGACACGTATAATTATCAGGTTTATCTGCCTGCGAATTACACCCCTGATAAGAAGTGGCCGGTCATTCTCTCGTTGCACGGCACGGGCGAAAACGGCGAAGACGGCCTCGCGCCAACCAGAATGGGTCTTGGACTCACGCTTCGTAAAAATGCTTGGAAGCACCCGTGCATCGTGGTGATGCCACAGTGTCGTGAAAATCGCTTCTGGTGGGATCAGGAGATGGAAGCGTTGGCGATGACCGCGCTTGAACAGACCATCAGGGAGATGAACGGCGACCCGCAGAGAGTCTATCTGACGGGCTATTCTTCGGGCGGATTCGGCGCGTGGATTTTCGCCGCCAAATATTCCAGCAAGTTCGCGGGGCTTGCCGCCATGGGCTCGCCCTCGCCGCTGATCGGAACTACGGATGAAGAGAATGCGCTTATCCCGCAATATTACAAGAACACGCCGATCTGGATTTTTCACGGCGAGACGGATCCCATCGTGCAAGTCGGTGACCTGCGCAAACTCGTGAAGGCTTTGAAAGATGCGGGCGTCAGCGTCCGTTATACCGAATACAGAGATGTCGGCCACGGCGCGTGGGTGATGGCTTACGAAGACGCGGATTTCATCTCTTGGTTCTTATCGCAGCGTCTTGCAGGGTGAGCGGCTTGAGAGCATCGCCGGACGGCTTTGCCCTCCCGCCTTGACCCGTACCTTCCGAACCTCAATTTCGTACATGCACAATTAAAGCGAGAGGCAAATGAGGGCGGCGACCTCCACGCTCGAATCGCCGTGAAAGTCGCCCGGAAACATAACGCGAGCCGTCATCACCTCTCGCCTTAGATCAACGACCTCAACAGGAGAATTGCGATGTCCAACGAACACAGTAACGAGCCGGAGAAAACGAACAAGTTTCGTGACCTAACCGCTTTCATGTTCAAAATGCTTCCCGGTGCTAATTGGAAACTGCCGGGTGCGTTTGCCCTCGGTATGGTAGAGATGGGGATAGTGATTTCCATACCGCTTGTGACGGCGCGAATCATCAACGCGCTCGTGGCAGGCGACTGGAACAATTTCAGACTGTATCTGATATTTCAGGCGTTGCAGATCATCGCGCAAATGTTCGTCAGCACGTTGCACCAATATGCTTTCCTGCGTATTGACGAGCGCGTTGGAAACGTCATGCGGCATTCGGTGGTAGAAAACGTTTTAAGAAGAAAGCTCGAATTCTTCGAGCGATTCCCTGCGGGCGACATCATCTCCCGAACCATCAACGATACGATGATGTTGAAGGGCTTCCTGACGGGCGTCTTTCTACAGATTATCTATGATGGAATCACAATCGTCATCGTGCTCGCCATCCTTATCCTGATGAACCCGACCCTCGCCCTGCTCACAGCAGCCGTCGCGCCGCTTATTCTCATCTTCGGACGCTTATCGGAACGCCGCGTCGAGAGCGCGACGATGAACGTCCGCATGAGCATCGGAGCGATGATGGAAGGTCTTCAGTCATGGCTCTCGCGCCCGTTCCAACTAAAGGTTTATGCGCTCGAATCAACCGCGTCGAAACGCTTGTCCGCGCGCAACGAAAATCTCACTAATACTTCGATCCGGCTCGGCGTTGTGAATGCGCTGGTCGGCGTCATCAACGCGACGGTTCTTAGTTTCCCCAATATCCTTATCTTCGGATATGGCGGGTATCTTACGCTGAGAGGTCGGATCACCGTCGGCGACCTGTTCGCGTTTGTGACCTTCGCCGCCTATTTCCACGCGCCGCTTCAGCGGCTTACCAACATCAAGCTGATGGCGCTGCCTTCGCTCTATCCCATTCATCAGCGCCTCGGCGAGTTGCTCGACCCCGCCGACCTCGATGTTTATGCGAAATCGCAATCGTCCGCGCCGGTTAAGAGCCTCGAAATCAAAGACCTCAAATTCAGCTTCGACACGCAACAGGGCTATAGCCTCAGCGTGCCGTCGTTGATTGCGAAGCGCGGTGAGATTATCGGCATTGCCGGTGCGAACGGCTCCGGCAAATCAACGTTCGCGAGGCTTCTCGCAGGGATTTATGAACCGCATAGCGGCGAAACGAAGTTGGAGGGCGAAAACGGTCGGCAACTCCCTGCCAATGAGCGTCGAAACCTCTTCGGATTTCTGCCACAGGATGCCACGCTCTTCGACGGCACTTTGCATGAGAACATCACCCTTTTTGACGACCGAGCGGATTCCGGCACGCTGTCGCGTCTGGCCGAAGACCTCAACTTCAAGGAGTGGGTCAGTTCGCTTCCCAACGCGTGGGACACGGAGATAAATGCCAATCTGGCGGTCACTCTTTCCGGCGGTCAGATGCAGAAAATCGGGCTGGCGCGTCTTTTCTACAATAAGCGACCCATCCTCATTCTCGACGAGCCGACCAACGACCTCGACGAAGCGACGCGGGCGCGGCTGGAAAAGATTCTCAACGAGGCGCGCGCAAATCATTTGATAATCGTCATCAGCCACTCGAACGAGATGCTGTCGCTCTGCGACCGTGTTTACAATCTTCAGCCGCTCATCGAAGGCTCGAACGAGGTCGCCTGTGTGTGCGCCGAAGCGACGCCGATCCCCACGCTTGTCGGTTGAGATGACCGGCGCGGCGGCCAAAAGCGATTTCGACTTTTTAACCGTTTCTAATCTTCAGGAGATCAATCATGGCAAACATGGGAAAATACTGTAAGGCTTATCCGGTTGCGACACTACGCCGGTTCAAGGCGTGGAGTGAAAATAGCGGGAATCTGAAAAAGGAGAAACAACAGGTAGATGGAAAGGAGGTCGAAGTTCAAAAAGAACTGACCGACGACAGCTACCTCTACCTACAGGAAGACCTCACCGTCACGGACGGAATCTTTCTCGATGAGAATGTTATCTTTGACGATGTGACCCCGGAGTGGAAGGAGTTCTGCCAAACGGAACTTCATTTTGAACCGCCCACTTACGAGCGCGTCGAGGCTCCCGCCGAAACAGATAAAGCCGGTCACATTCAGTAGGAATCCAATCGTACAAGCATGCCGCCCGTGAGTCGCGTCCGGCCAGCGTGTCGCAGCCGGACACTCTCCCCACGCCTTTCGACTTCACGGGCGGCTTGCCAACCTCTCCGGCTCAATTAACTAATACCTCTGACTAGGACAAGACTTTAACGCTCATAGCACGACTTCGATTTCGGATGCTTCCCAGTTATTAAGAAACGAATCGCGTGATGTGAGGAGGCTTGAACATGACGAAAGCTTCTGATTACGACTTGAATATTGAATCCCAACGCGAACTTGAATCGTCCGTCCATGTTCTCGCCGAAGAGGCCGGAGACTTTGAGGCCGTGTATCCGCTTTCGCACGGCCAGCAGGCGCTGTTCTTCCAACACCAGTTGAACCCGGAAAGCCCCGCTTACAATCTCAACTTCGCCGCACGCATCCGCTCGGCGCTCGATGTCGACGCTTTTGAGCGCGCCTTACAATGGTTGGTTGACGAGCATCCTTCTTTGAGAACGGTCTTCAAGAAGAAAGATGAAAGACAGTTGCAACACGTGCTGAAAGAGTCTCGCCTGACATTGAACCGATTCGATGTCAGGAAGTGCAGCGCGGAGGAGATTGATGACCGTCTCTCTGAATTGGCGCATACGCCATTCGATCTGGAAAACGCGCCGCTGTTGCGCGCAAGCCTCCTATTGATTTCAGAAGAAGAGCACATTCTACTGCTGACAGTTCATCTGATCGTTTGTGATTTCTGGTCGCTGCTGATACTCGTCGACGATCTGACGCAGCGATATAGGGAAGAAGCTACGGGGAGGTCACCCATTTGGCACGGAGAAAACTCACGCTTCTCGGAGTTTATTAACTGGCAATCGGAGTTGCTGGAGTCGCCGCCCGGCGCGCCTCATTTCGATTACTGGCAGAAGCGACTGGCGGGAGATTTGCCCGAACTGAATCTCCCGACCGATCATCCGCGACCGGCAGTCAGAGCTTATCGCGGGGACGTACAAAACGTGATGCTCGATGACGCGCTGGCGCAAAACGTCCGTGCGCTGGCGAGCAGCCGGGGCGTCGCCGTGCATACCGTGCTTCTCGCGGCCTTCAAGGTGCTGCTTTATCGTTACACAAATCAGGAAGACATCCTCGTAGGGTATCCGGCGACGGGACGCACGCGCCCCGAATGGTCGCGCACGGTCGGCTACCTGAGTCATCCGGTGACGCTGCGTTCATACCTGAGCGGCAATCCCCCCTTTGAAGAGCTTCTCCAAACCGTACACGAGACGACGCAGGAGGCGCTTGAGCATCAGAATTATCCGTTCTCACTGCTCGTCGAACGAATACGCCCGGTCAGAAAGCCGAACCGCTCGCCTATCTTTCAAACGATGTTCATCTTTCGTGAGGCGGAGAGGTTTGAACAGGCGGGCGCGCTGCTGTTTTTTATGGGGCGCGAAGGCGCAAGGTTGGAACTCAGCGGTCTCACACTCGAATCAGTCGAACTCAAAAAGCATTCGACCGAGTTTGACCTGACGCTTATCGCCGAAGAGTTGGGCGATTCGTTGTTCGTCTCGCTGCAATATGACACGGAGTTGTTTGAAACGGTCACGGTCGCACGCATGCTCGATCAATTACAGGCTTTACTTGCCGGAGCAGCCGCGCGCCCCTCCGAGCATATTGCCGCCCTGCCACTCTTATCCGAAGCAGAGCAGCGACAGCTTGCCGCGCGCAATCACACGCGCCGCGTCTATGCGGAGGATAGATGCATTCATCAATTATTTGAAGAACAGGCGGCGCGCACGCCCGGCACGGTGGCCACGATTTTTGACGAGACGCGGCTCACCTACGCTCAATTGAACGAGCGCGCCAACCGGCTCGCAAATTATCTGCTCGCGTCGGGCGTCAGGCCGGAGGCCAGAGTCGGTATCTGTATCGAGCGTTCTTTGGATTTGATAGTTGGGCTGCTCGGCATTCTCAAGGCGGGCGGGGCGTATGTGCCGCTCGATCCCGCCTATCCGCAGCAACGCCTTGCATGGATGTTGAAGGACTCGCGGGCAGAATTGTTGCTGACTCAGCAGCCTCTGCTTGAAATGCTGCCCACGCATGATGCGAAAGTGATTTGTCTAGACGCCGATTGGGACAAGATCGCTCGCAGCGACGACCATCATCCGAGTTACACAACGACGCCCGATAATCCGGCTTACGTTATTTACACGTCGGGTTCGACGGGTGCTCCGAAAGGAGTGCTTGGCCTGCATCGCGGCGCAATCAACCGCTTTGAATGGATGTGGCAGAGCTTTCCCTTCAACGATGGCGAAGTGTGCTGTCTGAAGACATCTCTTAGTTTCGTTGATTCCATCTGGGAGGCTTTCGGCCCGCTCCTGCGTGGTGTTCCGACGCTCCTCGTAGAAGAAACTGTCGTCAAAGACCCTCTCCAACTCGTCAGGACGCTCGACCGCCATCACGTGACGAGGCTCGTGCTCGTGCCGTCTCTTCTGCGTGCGCTGCTGAACACACATCAAGACCTCAGCCTCCGTCTGCCGCACTTGAAAATGTGGGTGACGAGCGGCGAGGCGCTCACGTTGGAACTCTGGCAGCGTTTCAAAAAGTTGATGCCGGGATGCACGCTTCTGAATCTTTACGGCTCGTCTGAGGTCGCTGCCGACGCAACGTTCTTTGATACTAATTGGCTGGAGGCCGCGCCCCGTTGCATGCCAATCGGCCGCCCCATCGCCAACATGCAAGTCTATCTGCTCGACGACCAGATGCGGCACGTCCCCGCGGGCATCCCCGGCGAAATCTACATCGGCGGAGACGGTCTGGCGCGCGGATACCTCAATCGCCCCGACATGACTGCGGAAAGATTTCTCCCGCACCCGTTCAGCACACTGCCCGGCGCGCGGCTCTACAGACCGGGCGACGTTGGGCGCGCGCTGCCAAACGGCGCGCTTGAATATCTCGGACGAAGAGACAATCAGGTGAAGATGCGCGGGTATCGCATCGAACTCGAAGAGGTAGAAAAGGTTCTGGCCGAGCATCCGGCGGTTGATGAAGCGGTCGTCGTCGCACGCGAAGATGTGCCGGGCGATACGCGGCTTGTTGCCTACGTCGTACAGAACGCGCCCGACCCCGGCGCAGACGAAAGCGCGCCCGAATGGAGCAGCGAGCGAATCACAGAATGGCAGTCGGTCTGGGATGAAACCTACCGGCAGAGGGATTCGACGACCGACCAGACATTCAACATCATCGGCTGGAATAGCAGCTACACCGGACAGCCAATTCCGCCGGAAGAGATGCGCGAGTGGGTTGATCAGACGGTCGAACAAGTTCTCTCGCGCCGTCCGAGCCGCGTCTTGGAGATCGGCTGCGGAACGGGTCTGCTGCTTCTCCGGCTTGCGCCGCATAGCTCCGCTTACTGCGGCACGGACTTTTCGCCAACCGTCCTGCGTGACCTGCGCGAGCAAATCACGAAGCCGGGTCAGGAACTGCCGCACGTGACGTTGCGCCAGTCAACCGCCGATAGTTTCGACGGCTTCCGCACAGGCGAATTCGACGCGGTCGTTCTCAACGGCGTCGTACAGTATTTCCCGACCCTCGAATATCTTCTGCGCGTCTTAGAAGGCGCGGCGGAAGTCGTCGCGCCGGGCGGCTTCATCCTTATCGGCGGCGTGCGCAGCCTTCCTCTGCTCGAAGCCTTTCACGCTTCCGTACAGTTGCATCACGCGCCGAGCGGTTTTTCTGTCAATCAACTACGCAATCACGTTGAAAAGCAGGTCAAGAACGAACAGGAATTGGTCATCAACCCCGCCTTCTTCCATGCGCTCAAGCAACATCTGCCGAGGGTGAGCCGCGTCGAGATAAATCTCAAGCGCGGGCGCGTTGACAACGAACTGACCCGTTATCGCTACGACGCGATTCTGTATATCGGAAATGAGAAGGCTCCCGACAGCGATGTTCCCGTTTTAGACTGGCAAGACCTCAAGCTGACAATCGAGACTCTGCGCGAAAGATTAGCAGGCGGCGCAGAGGACGTTGTGAGAGTTACGCGCATCCCTAACGCGCGTATTTTCGGTGATGTCAAGACATGGGAATTGCTTGACGGCAACAACGCGGGGGCGGAGAGCATCGCCGGTCTGCGGAGAGCTTCAGAAGAAGCAAAAGCTCTGGGCGTTGAGCCGGAAGACATCTGGGCGTTGAGCGATAGCATTCCATATTCGATTCGACTCAGTTGGTCGGCGAGAGGGGCGGACGGCTTCTTTGAAGCCATGGTTCAACGGAAGGATTCCGGGACTGATGGCCTACGCCCCGAAGGCAGTTTCGTCAGCGTTGGAGGATTCAACGGGTCGAAGCCCTTGAAGGAATTTGCGAATGATCCTCTCAAGGGCAGATTCATGCGCCGGATAGTTCCGCAGTTGCGCGGCTATCTACAGAGCCGTCTGCCGGACTACATGGTTCCTTCGTCCTTTGTCCTGCTCGACACCCTTCCGCTCCTTCCGAACGGCAAGGTTAACAGGCGAGTGCTCCCAACTCCCGACACTGAGCGTCCAGAGCTTGAGAAGAGCTTCGTGCCTCCGCGCACGCCCGTCGAGGAAGTTCTCGCAGTCATCTGGACGGAGACACTAGGGCTTGAACGGGTCGGAGTCTACGATAGTTTCTTCACTCTTGGCGGACACTCTCTGCTCGCCATTCAGGTCAATTCGAGAGTCCGAGAGATATTCAACTTTGAAATACCTCTTCCCTCCTTCCTTGCCAACCCGACCATCGCCGGTCTCGCTCAGGCCATTGAGCTTGCTCGTCAGGATGAAGGCGGCATCCGAACGCGTCCCCTACCGCGAGTTGCGCGTGACGTGGACATACCGGCCTCATCCGGGCAGCAACGTCTATTGTTCCTCGATGAGCTTGTGCCCGGCTGCGCGTTCTACAACGTTCCCAAAGCGACGCGGCTCAAGGGGAGGCTAGATATTCCCGCGCTCGAACGCGCGCTCA
>CAXTRQ010000137.1:9826-15987 GCA_964246705.1 uncultured Pyrinomonadaceae bacterium | reverse complement strand
TGCTGAGAGCTTACTCCCGACTGTTAGTCGCATTCAATCGAAAACCGTAATAATTTAGTGCTGCGCCCAGTGATTGGTTAGCAAGAGTCATTACAACATAAGCCCCTTGATAGAAAAAGGCAACTACTCTGGCAAATCAAGCTCATCATCTACAATGGCTTCAAGCGACACTCCTGCAATTCTGGAATATTCGAGCAGCACTAACAGGGATGGCTCGCGCGTTCCGGCCTCAAAGCGGTGAATGTAGGATTTGTCAGGCGGCGACTTCTTCACCCTAGCGAGTGCCTGCGCCATCTCTTCCAAGGTATAACCTAGCCGAGTGCGAATTTGCCGAAGTTTGTCGGCCAAGCGGTGCGGCTGCGGGCGCGGGTGACGTGTCCCCATCAGAGTAAACCTCCTCTGGCGACACATCTTCGGGTCTTGCTCGCACGCTCATTTCGTCGTATGCTGCACACTGAGTTGCCATAAGACAACTCAGGTCGCGCCTTCGCTTTTGCCGCCCGAATGTTGCTATCTAGGGCAGCACGCCTCACCGGCAGACTTGTGAAGTTACGGCGCGCATGAGATTGCAGTTGTCAAATAAACCTAGAAGCACTTTATACCAAACGACGCACAGGGACGCCATATTCGCAGGTTGCGCTTTACTAAAAGGGTAGAAGGAATGCCCCGATGAACAGAAGCCTCCACCACATCTTCCTTGCATTACTTCTATTTACGGCTCAAACGTTTGGTCAACAGCAATCTGGAGAAGATACTTGGGCAAGGTACAGGCCGGGCAAGCTAAGTAGCATTATTAAAGCCCATACCAATCCGTCTGACACGATTGATAAAGGTGTTGATTTGGGGTCAGACACGGTGCGGGCGCGGGTCACTTATACAGGCACATCGCGCCCTACTTTAGCGGCTAAACGACGCTTTATCGCCTTCTATATGGACTCCGTCGGTACGCCGGAGTTTACCAAGAAGTTTATGACTGAGGTACTCTTCATTGAAGAGGGGGTTAAGTTCTGGCTGCCTGTACAGGATGTATTGCTTCCATATTTAAAGAAGGAACTGAATCAAGGCGAGAGCATTACTCTATTCGCTAACTGGATTGGCATCACCTATCCAGAGCGAGGCGGGGACAGGGTGCATGTCTTCTTGGTTAATGAGTTTGAGAAGTCGGAAGTCTCGAAATTAGCACGAGCGGCAGCCGATCAATGGGGAACACTTACCGGCCCAGACAGGGATTTTACAATTGATTTTCCTGTTGAGCCGAAGCGTGATGAATTTCGGGGCAAACATAGCATGGGTAAGGCGGGATCGCTGATTCGCAAATATTCCGCGTTTACAGATACACTGATGTTAGTTATTAGCTTTCAGGACTTAGACTACCCGCCGAGCAGCCCGTTTGCCGATAGCGTTGCATCAACTTACGAACGGAAGATGAAAGAGGCTGCCAGAAGAGAGGGCTGGAAGATTGTTAAGATTCAGCGGCTATCGAGCAGCGTAGCTGAAACAGAAGCATGGGAGCGGTCACGCGCGCCGGAAGGCTACGCACATTCAATCTCACGCACAGTGGTGCGTAACGGTCGAGCATATGACCTTCAATGCAGGTCAATGTTCATAGGTCGGGAAGTAGATAGGTCTGTCTGTCGCCGCTTCTTCAACTCATTCCACGTTATCGGCCCGCCGCAATAACTTTTAGCAGGATGGCATGAGCAATCAAGAGTACGGCACGCTCAGAAAACGCGCTGTGCGTGCATGGCGTAAAGAACGCCCGAAACGTATAGCACAATTATTGAAGCGGGCTAGTCTGACGCTTGAGTTACGTAAGACACTGGAGGAAGTGTTAGGAGACGACCTACCGATAAAAATCGTAACCGATCTTCGAGACCGCCCGATTGCGACGATTGAGGAACTTCGCTTTACCTTTGCCAATCATCGTGAGAGGAAGCGAAAGACACTAATACTCCTTAATTCCTGCCATCGCTGCGAGGCGGAAACAGGGTTTATTATCAACACCCTTGCAGACCTCGGACAACTATTTGAAGGTTTGGGACCGAAAATAAGTTTAGGATGTACCGAGTGCATAGGCTTGACGGAGGACGAATTGAAGCCTTAAGTTTTCATTACAGTAGAAGAGGGGCGACAAAACGCATAACTTTGCTTCGGATTTTACAACTTTATTGTGCAGGGAATTTCTCTTTCAACATGAGTCAGAGAGGCAGCGTTGGTTATTTTACAACTTTAAGTTTAAATGCTTTTTACAAAACTAGCGAAAACTCCAGTATTTCATAGAGGATATTTTACAACTTTATTAGCGAGGCACAAGAGTTTGAAATTATTCATCCCCGGCGGCCTTATTTCTCAGCGGCTTGGCGGCTTGGCGTGAAATAAAAAGTTTCGCGCCAAGCCGCTAAGAAAGCGAAAGTGATTTAAGGTTTGAGCGTTTAAAAGCCGCGCTAACTGTTTTCGTAAAAGTCGAGGTAGGAGGCTAAAGCTAAAGCTCTTCTCTTGACGATGCGCAGGCGTTCTTCGCCGTGCATCGAGATATACATGGTTCCCTCTTTTGATTCGTAGAGCGCGTCAATCAGGTTGAACTCCGTGTCCCTGTATTTAATCCATTCCAACTGCGCGGCCTTGAGCGCCTGTTTTTCCTTCGGCTTCAACTTCGCCATCAGCCGGTTGTAATTTTTGTTCAACTCCTTATCCCACGCTTCAAATGCCTGACCGATGCAGTCTGACATGCCTGCGGTCGAGGAATCCTTGTCGATACACTTGCCCATCGCTTTATCAATCGGATGATTCTCCGTCTCCTCCTGCGCGCCAGCCGCGATTGGAAGCAACAGCAAAACGAGCAACAGCCATCCACGCATTTTAATCATCGAAAACTCTCTCCTTCGTTCTCTCGACATTTAGAGTGTGCTCAAAAACCTACTTGGCTTTTACTGGCATCCGGCTGATTGACGCTCTTTCTCGACCGTGAACGTCAGCGGAGTTGAGGCTATCGGGTCAACCAGTAGAAGCCCGCTGCACTTTGGCGGCTTAGGTGGAAGCGGGCTGACTGTGCTTCTCATCTTTGAGGTACAGCTTAAAGCCTCTGTAGTCAATGACCGCAGACTTGCCGATTAAGACATCCGCGCCGAGCACGCCGTCGCACGCGCGCGCGCCCCTCTGCTGAAGCACCACGTTGACATGCGACATATCAACCAGTCGTATCTGCGCGGCCTCAATCCTGAGCGTCCCGATTTCAAGACTGTCCAGTTGGCAGACGGAAGTTGTCTGGCTCGAAGTGCCAAGCCCTGCGGCGGCCTCACCGGCTCCGGTCGGCGTCAGGTGCAGACGCTCGGCGCTCGCGTGGTCGAAGACGGTACCGGAAGCTCCCGTATCAACGAGCAACAGGGCGTCCTCGCCATTCACTCTGGCTTGAACTTCTATCTGCCCGACGAGCGTCTTGGTTAAAGCGACTTCGATATAGCCCTGCGATTGCAGGTAAGTGGGAAGGTTCATCTGTGTCAATCGTCTCCCGCCGCCCGTGCTACTGTAAAATTTCCCAGAGCGTGATTTCCACGGGTTCAGCCAGCATTTCCTTCGTGCGCTCGTCGAAGGCGTCGAGGTAAGGCATCTCAAGATGCGCGTCGAGAATCTCGCGGCTCTCCCAGTTTTCGTAGAACATAAACTGTCGAGGGTCATCTATTGACTGGTGCAAATCATAGTTGATGCAGCCGCGCTCCGCGCGCGAGGGCGCGACAAGCGCCAGCAGTTCCGCACGCAACTGCTCATCCATTCCCTCACGCGCTACGGCGCGCGCCACAACCGTCACACGTTTTTTGCCCATCACACTTTCACCTCACTATTGATTGATGCCCAGTTGGTTGAGGACGAAGGCGAACTCGAAGGCATCCTCTTTGAGCGAGTCGTAGCGACCCGACGCGCCGCCGTGACCCGCGCCCATGTTGGTCTTGAGCAGCACAGGATTCTCGTCCGTCTTCATGGCGCGAAGTTTAGCGACGTACTTGGCAGGCTCCCAGTACATCACCTGACTATCGTTGAGCGATGTTTGCACGAGCATCGCGGGGTAAGCTTTCCGCTCGACGTTGTCGTAAGGCGAATAGGATTTCATGTAGGCGTAAGACGCGGGTTCGTGCGGGTTGCCCCACTCCTGATACTCGCCGACCGTGAGCGGCAAATCCTCGTCGAGCATGGTATTGATGACATCAACGAAAGGCACGTTTGAGACGACCGCCTTGAACAAATCGGGACGCATATTGACGACCGCGCCCAACAGCAACCCGCCCGCGCTCCCGCCCGTAATCGCCAGCCGCTCCGGCGACGTGTAGCTTTCGGCGATTAAATGTTCAGCCGCCGCGATGAAGTCTGTGAAAGTATTTCGCTTATTCATCATGCGCCCCTGATCGTGCCACTCTTTGCCCATCTCGCCGCCGCCGCGAATGTGTGCGATGGCATAGACGACGCCGCGCTCAAGCAGGATGAGACGCGGAATCGAGAAGTCGACCGGGTGCGCGTAGCCGTAAGAGCCGTAACCTTGCAGCAGCAGCGGGCGCGAACCGTCGCGCTGTAACTCTTTTTTATAGACAAGCGAAATGGGAATCCGCGTGCCGTCCGTGGCGGTCGCGTAGATGCGCTCGGACGCGTACTGTGCCGGGTCGTAGCCGCCGAGCACGGGCAGTTGCTTCAACAGTTGACGCTCACGCGTCTCGATGTGGTAGTCGTAGACGGAGCCGGGCGTGATGAACGATTGATAATTGAAGCGCAGTAGTTTCGTGTCGAACTCTTCGTTGATGTTGACCGCCGCTGTGTAAGCGGGTTCGGGAAATTCGACGGCGTGCGTCTCATCGCGGATGAGGTTTGTGATCCGCAGGATGGGTACGCCCCGCTCGATTTCCGTGGCGACGAAGAAGCCCGCGAAGAGGTCTATGTCGTCGAGCATCACATCTCTGCGGTGCGGGATAATTTCCCGCCAGTTGGCTTTCTCAGGAGCGCCGACGGGCGCTCTCACGAGTTTAAAGTTTTTCGCGTCGTCTTCGTTCGTGCGGATGTAGAACTCTCCGCCGCGATGTTCAACGTAATATTCGTGTCCGGCTTCGCGCGGCTCGATGAGGCGCGGCTCAGCCGACGGTTGCTCGCAAGGGATATAGCGCACGTCGGAAGTGGTGTGGCTCGAAGAGGTGACGAGGACGAAGGCGCGGCTTCGCGTGTCGCTCACTTCGAGGTCGAACATCTCGTCCTGCTCTTCGAGTAGAAGTTCGTCCGCGCCTCCGCCGAGCGTGTGGCGATAGAGACGATAGGCGCGCTTCGTTGTGGGGTCGTCCGTCACGTAGAAGAGCGTCCGGTTGTCGGCAGCCCACGCGACGGAACTGACGCGCTTGACGTGTGTCGGGAGAAGTCTCCCGGTGCGTAAATCTTTAACTTGAAGTGTGTACTCACGAAAGCCCATCGTGTCGGTCGTGTAGGCGAGCAGGTGGCCGTCAGCGCTCATTTCATAATCGCCGACGCTCATAAAGCTGTGCCCCTCTGCCATCTCGTTCAGCTCAAGCGTTACTTCTTCTTCGGCCTGCGCCCCTTCCAGCGCCAATTTGCGACAGTAGATGGAGTATTGTTTTCCAGCCTCCGTGCGCGTGTAATAGAGATAGCGGCCTTTCCTGTAAGGTACGTTCTCGTCCGTCTCCTTGATGCGCGCGACCATCTCTGTGTAGAGCGCGGACTGAAGCGCCCGGGTCGGTTCCATCACGGCTTCGGCGTAATCGTTCTCGGCCATGAGATAGGAGATGACCTCCGGGTTCTGCCTCTCGCGCAGCCAGAAATAATCGTCGCTCAACTTTTCGCCGTGAACTTCTGTCTGATGCGCGCGTCTGGCGGCGACGGGCGGAGTTTGTGTGTTCGTCTGTTCCATTGTCATCGTGCGGCGTTTCTTTTTCTATTCGTAGCCCCGGAGGTTTTCGGGATCACCCGGCGGAACAAAATAACACATTATCAACTCTTTTATGCTTGTGCGAATCGGCTCTCGGATTGTAACCTGTCGGCGTCCAAAAGAAGCGCGGCGGGCGGCAGCAAGCGAGCCTCTTGCGATGAAAACCTGAACCGTCGCCCGTCTCACGCGTTTTGTCAAAAAGCCAATCTCCACAGTTGCCATCCAGACTGTTTTCTGTAGACCAAAG
>CAXTRQ010000137.1:3818-9809 GCA_964246705.1 uncultured Pyrinomonadaceae bacterium | reverse complement strand
ATTCCTCTTCCGCCTGCTTGTCTCAATCGCCCTGCTCTACGGCGCGGCCAATTCCACACAGGCGCAGGCCGACCGGGGCGCGCCCTCGACCATCATGGGGCGCATCACGAGCGATGAAAAAGGTGTCAACGGAATCGGCGTCGCGCTGATGCCCGGCGAGTACGGCCCGACCGGATACAAGGCGGTCGCCAGAGCGTCGAGCGATGCGGAAGGGTATTACAGGTTAACGAATATCGCGCCGGGTCGTTACCGTGTTGTGCCGTTTGCGCCCGCCTTTATCATCTCCGGCATAGATGGATGGCCGCCCGGAAAAGTGGTGACGCTGGGTGCGGGCGAGACGGTCGAGAATATGGACTTCACCATCACTCGCGGCGGCGTCATCACGGGGCGCGTGATTAATGCCGACGACCAACCCGTGATCGGCGAACAGGTACACATCACGAGCGCTGACAGCGGCAACCAGCGCGGAGCGGCTATCAGTTATTCCGGCGGTACTGAAACGGATGACCGTGGCATCTATCGCATCTACGGTCTGCCCGCCGGGCGTTATCGCGTCAGCGTCGGTCAGGATCAGGAAAACAACTACGGCAGAATCGGCGGCGGCGGCTACTACGCGCGCACGTTCTATCCGGGCACGTCAATCGAGTCGGAGGCGAAGCTCGTCGAGGTCACGCCCGGCGGCGAAGCGACTGATATTGACATCACGCTCGGCAAACGGGGGAAAACTTTCAAGGTGGCCGGTCGCTTCGTTAACGCCGAGACGGGACAGCCCGTTCCCGATCTTTCCTACGGCTACGGCGCGCTGCTGAAGAACCCAAACCATATCGGCGGCATGAATCTGGGGAGCGCGTCGAATGCGCGCGGAGAGTTTACGATTGAGGGGGTTGCGCCCGGTCGCTATGGCGTCTTCGCTGCTCCGAGAGATCAAACCGATTGGTATAGCGACGTGGCGACGTTCGTGATCAGCGATGCAGATGTCGCCGGAATCGAGGTCAAGGTTCATCACGGCGGGAGTATTAGCGGGACGGTCGTCATCGAAGGAATAAACGACCGCGCCAAGATTGCCAGCCTGCTGCCGCAGGTCGCTATCTACGCTTACAGCACAGAGCAGAATTCGACGGTCAACATTCCGATGTTTAACCCGAACCCGGTCGCGGCGGATGGAAGTTTCCGCCTCTCAGGTTTGCGCGCCGGACGCTTCGGCATTAATTCAACTCCGTGGCGGCCATCGCTGAAAGGGCTGACGCTGGTGCGCGTCGAACGCGAGGGAGTCGAAGTCCGTGGCAATCAGATTGAGTTAGCCGAAGGCGCGCAGGTGACGGGCGTCCGCGTCGTTCTCGCCTACGGCGCGGGAATCGTGCGCGGTCAGGTCATCATCAAAAATGGCGACCAGCCCGGCGTACTGCCTGAAGGTATCCGGCTGCTCGCCTTCGTCCGGCGTGTCGGCGCACTGACGCAGAATCGCCGCCCCACAGAGGTTGATGCGCGCGGGCGATTTATGATTGAAGACCTGCCAGCGGGCGACTATGAAATCATGCTGCGCCCAACGGCTGCGACGCGCAGCGAGCCGTCCAGACAACAAGTAGCCGTTCCCGAAGCGGGCGATGTCAGCGTCACGATGACGTTCGACCTGAGCAACATCAACGAGAGCGGAGGAAGACCATGAAGACAGTTTTCATCTTCTCTTCTTCCGCGTTTCGCCCGCGCCATTTCAAAACTGCCGGGGCGCATCGCCTTTTTCTCCCCTCGCTGCTTTTTCTATCCGTACTGAGTATCAGTACGGGAGCGCAGGAGGCGACTAACGCTCCGCGCGCAGATGCTCAGAGCGCGAAGCCGACGCCTGCGCGCGATTCGTCGAGCCAACGCCCTAGCGGCAGCAAACCGGACGCCGCGCTCAGCACGCCGAACACAATCGGCTCAATTGAAGGGCGCATCGTGGATGAGGGAGGCCAACCAATCGTCAATGCACAGGTCAGCATTATTCCGCGTGGGATGACCAACATCATGCGGCGGCCTGCCTCTTCAACTACTGACGAGGACGGCAGGTTTCGCGTCAACAATCTCGACGCGGGTGTTTATACGCTCTGGAGTTTCGCGCTCGGCTATGTGCTGGAGACCAGCCCTGACCCGCTCAACCCGCGTTACTATCGCATCGGCGATGTCGCCAACCTCACGATGTTGAAGGGCGGCGTCATCACGGGGATGGTGACGAACGCCAACGGCGATCCTGTCGTGGGGGCGCGGGGGCCGGCCCCGAGGGGGGGCGGGGTGGGGGGCGCCCCCCCCCCCCGCCCTGATGGTGCGCGAGTTGGACGGCACGCCCCCGCGCAACGGTCAAGGCTTTCGTGGCTTTCGTGATTTCCAGACCGACGACCGGGGCATCTATCGTCTCTACGGACTCGAACCCGGCATCTATGTCGTCTCGGTCGGCGGCAATCCGCAAATGGGCTTCACCCCGCCCAACGCTTACGAAGCCGATGCGCCGACCTATTACCCTTCCAGCACGCGTGATACGGCGGCGGAAGTCACAGTCCACGCCGGACAGGAGACGCTGGGCATTGACATCCGCTATCGCGGCGAACGCGGCCATGTCATCAGCGGCGCGCTCGTGGGTGCAATGGCGCTGGGCGGCGGGTACGGAACCGTCAACATCGCGCTCTCACATGTTCCGACCGGAGCGATCATCGGGAGCACTTTTGCTTCGGGACTCGAAGCGGAAAAGACTTTCTCTATCGAAGGTCTCAACGACGGCGATTACGAACTGGTGGCACGCCAGCAGGACAGAGACGGCAACGCGTTTTCCTCTCAACCGCAACGCGTCAGTGTCCGTGGCGCGGACGTGACCGGCCTGAAAATCACGCTCGCGCCGATGGCTTCAATCAGCGGCGCACTCATCCTCGAACCCTTACGCGAGGCCGAGCGTGCCAAGGGCGAATGCATCAACCTGCAACAAAATCTTTCGCCGCGAGAGATTGCCATCATCGCTCGCCGCGACGACCGCGACGTAAAGAAAGATCAGCCGCGCTCGCGCATCCAACGCTACGATACCACGCCCGATGCACAGGGAGTTTTCGCGTTTCGCAATCTCGATGCCGGTCGCTTCCACATCGAAGCGCGCGCCCTCAGTGAAGATTGGTACTTGCGCGCCGTGCAGGTTCCCTCGACGGCTTCGACACAGGCAACCGTGAGGCCGAACACGCCGCACGGGTCGCCGCAGGCCAACGGCGGCAATGCCGCGCCTTCACCCTCCCTCTCGCGCGAATCGCTTCTCGTCGCCGTCGGGCAACGTCTCGCGGGAATGAACGTCACGCTCGCCGAGGGCGCAAGCAGCCTGCGCGGTCGCGTCGTCGCCGCCCGCACTGCCGCAGAAGGTGAAATCGCAACGGTGCTGCCGCCGCGCCTACGCGTCTATCTCGTCCCCGCCGAACGCGCCGACGCCGACGACGTGCTACGCTTCGCCGAAGCGACCGTCAACGCGGACGGCACGTTCACGCTTACGAACCTCGTGCCCGGTCGCTACCGGCTCGTCGCGCGCGTCGCTTCAATCGAGCAGGCGACTCCCGAAAACTTCACGCGTCCCGCCGCATGGGACGCCGAAGCGCGCGCCGACCTCCGTCGTGAAGCCGAAGCAACGGGACTCGCTCTCGATCTCCAACCCTGCCAGCGCATGCAGGACTTCACGCTGCGTTACCCGTCGGCCAACAAGTAAAAGTAGAGCAGCACCGAAATGCACAATGATATAGAGCAAAGAGAGTTCTAAAAGCTTCCTTCTTTCTTTGCGCCTTGGGCGGGGGCGACGCAGGACGATTAATTAAGGGCGCCCCCCCCCGAAAAAAAATTACCCCCGGGGTCAGACGCCAAGGCGCAAAGAAGCATAAAAGTTGCGCGATTGAAGAATTAGATTTCGCTTCACGCCAGCCGCTTTTTGCCCTCCTGCGCGTCGTGTGCTTAAATGCTTACCTCCACGGGAGAATTACATGCGACACGAAAACACACTCGACCTGCGGCGCTCGGCGCTCGTCATCGTTGACATGCAGGAAGCCTTTCGCTCGGCTATTTCTGACTTCGCGGAAATCGCGGCGCGCATCGCGCTCGTCGCCCACGCCGTCCAACTTTTGGAAGTCCCTGTGATTGTCACCGAGCAATATCCGAAAGGTCTGGGATACACCGCCGACGAGATTCGCGCCGTCCTCCCCGCCGGATTAGAATTCATCGAAAAGACCGCCTTTAGTTCCTGCGGCGCGCAGGAATTCGTCGCGCAACTCGAAGCGCACGATACGCGACAGGTTCTCATCTGCGGTATCGAAGCGCACGTCTGCGTCAATCAGACGACGCACGATTTGCTCGCACGCGGCCTGAGCGTCCATCTTTTAACCGAATGCATCAGCGCCCGCGCCGACCACAACAAACAACTGGCGCTCGCCAAAATGCGACAGAGCGGAGCCGTCCTGTCTTCGATTGAAATGGCGCTCTTTGAACTGATGCGCGACGCCGGACACAAACAATTCAAAGCGATTCAAAAACTTATCAAGTGACGAGTGACAAGTTAAAGACAGCTTTGCTCTCATCACTTGTCACTGAAAACTGAAAACTGATTAGTGCTCTTGGTTTTGCTCGTCACTTTAATTATGGATTTACTTTCGACACTCAACGAACAACAACGAGAAGCAGTCACGGCGACCGAAGGGCCGCTGCTGATTCTGGCGGGCGCAGGCAGCGGTAAGACGCGTGTCATCACCGTCCGCATCGCTTATTTAATCGCGGAGCGCAACGTTGCGCCCAACAACATCCTCGCCGTCACTTTCACGAATAAAGCGGCGGGAGAGATGCGCGAGCGCGTCGAACGCCTGCTCCACGGCGAGCATCTGTCGAGCGCGCCGCTCATCTCAACTTTTCATAGCCTGTGCGTGCGGATACTCCGGCGCGACATCGAAAAGCTGGAAGAAGGCTACACGCGCTCGTTCACCATCTACGATCAGGATGATTCGGCGCGCGTCGTCAAGCACTGCATCAAGGATTTGGGCTACGACGATCAGCGCATGGGTGCGCGACAGACACAGGGAGCAATTAGCCACGCCAAAAACAGCGGCCTCGACGCCGACGCTTACGCCGCGCGCGCTGAGTCCGCAGACGAGAAGCGCGCCGCCATCGCACGCGTCTTTCGCCTCTATGAAGAGCGGCTCGTCTCCAACAACGCGCTCGACTTCGACGACCTGATGATTAAGGCTGTGAAGTTGTTGCGTCAGCGCGAGGACGTGCGCGGTCATTACAACGAACGCTTCCGCTATATCCTCGTTGATGAATATCAGGACACCAACAGCCTGCAATATGCGCTCATCCATTTCCTGACGGAGAAGCAGCAAAATATCTGCGTCGTCGGCGACGAAGATCAGAGTGTTTATAAATGGCGCGGAGCCGACATCTCGAACATTCTGAACTTCGAGCAGCATTACCCGGATGCGAAAGTTATCCGGCTTGAGCAGAACTATCGCTCGACGCAGACCATCCTCGATGCCGCCGGAGCGGTCGTCAAACTCAACACCGAACGTAAGGGCAAAAATCTCTGGACATCGAATCCGTCGGGCGAGCGCATCCGCTATTACCAGGCGTTCGATGCCGACGGCGAGGCGCGTTTCGTCGCGGCCAAAATCGAAGAACATAGGCGCTCTGAGGCGTCCCTTCGTGCCGCCGTGCTCTATCGCACGAACGCGCAGTCGCGTCTGTTTGAAGAGGCGCTGCGTCGCGCCGGAATCGCTTACAACATCGTCGGCGGCTTCTCCTTCTACGAACGCGCAGAGGTGCGCGACATCGTCGCCTATCTAAAACTCGCTCTGAACCCGCACGACTCGGTTGCGTTGATGCGCGTCATCAACAGCCCGACGCGCGGCTTAGGCAAACAGACGCTCGACGAATTGGAGAGGCGCGCGAAAGATTACGGCATTTCGTACTGGGAGACGATTGCCGTGATTACCGATCCGACCATCGAACGCG
>CAXTRQ010000137.1:0-3808 GCA_964246705.1 uncultured Pyrinomonadaceae bacterium | reverse complement strand
CGGCTTCAGCCCGCGCGCCGTCACCGCGCTCAGGAAGTTTCAGGAGATTGTTAATCGTCTGGTCGTCGCGGCGCAGAAAGATTCTGCTTCGGAAGTCGTCAAAGCGGCGATTCTCGACACGGGTTATGCCGATGCGTTGAAGGTCGAGAACACGGAAGAAGCCGAGGGGCGTCTGGAAAACTTGCAGGAACTCGTCAACGCCGCCGTTGATTACGATTCGGAGGAGGGCGGCGGCTTGCGCGACTTCATTGACGCCGCCGCGCTCACGTCCGACACGGATCAATACACGCGCGACGCGCCCGTCACGTTGATGACCGTGCACGCCGCGAAGGGACTTGAATTTCCGCTCGTTTTCATCGTCGGATTGGAAGACGGACTCTTTCCGCATTCGCGCGCGGCGACCGACATCGCCGAACTCGAAGAGGAGAGACGCCTCTGCTACGTCGCCATCACGCGCGCCGAAAGATTCCTCTACGTGACGCACGCCATGAAGCGGCGCGTCTATGGCGAAGAGATGGCGTCCGAGCCTTCGCAGTTCTTGAACGAGTTGCCCTTTGATCTGATGGAAGACCTCTCGCGCGGCCCCTCTTGGTTATCGTTTGCGAGCAGTTCAGCGTCGGCGGAGAGCCGCGACGTGGCGCGCGCGCTCAGGGGCGAGCCGCGCGCGCCTGAGAAAAAGTACGGCGGCAAAACTTACGACAGCGTGGATTCCATCGCCGAGTTCTTCCGTCAACGCGGTGAGAAGATCAGCCGACAGACGCCCCCGGCTCAAGCGCCGATCATCAAGCGTCCTGCTTCGGCAGCGTCCAAGAACCGCGCTCAGACAGCATCCTCTTCATCATCCGACGTGGGCGGCCAGTTCACTCCGGGCACGCACGTCCGTCATCCGAAGTACGGGCGCGGCCTCGTGCTCAGGCGCGAAGGCGCTGGCGACGCGGCGAAGCTGACCGTCAGCTTTCCCGGCTTCGGCCAGAAGAAACTCATTGAGAAATACGCCGGGTTGGAGAAAGCTTGAAAAGGAATGAGGGGTAAGTGACGAAGACGGTCTTTGGTTTATCCCTCCCCGCATTATTTATCATTCATCATTCACTTGGAGAACCCCCGATGCGAAAGTCCCGACACCTCGCCGTCGCGGCGCTGTGCCTGCTGCTCGTGCCGTTCAATGTTTCCCTGATGCGCGGCGCTCAATCAACGCAGTCATCCGTCAGGCGGCGAAGCCAGACTAGAACTCAAGCTCCTGTCATAAATAAAGGCGCGCGTCGCTCTGCGACTCGCACAGGCCAAACGCCTGCCGTGGTAGAGGCGGGCGCGTCTGCCTCTGCCGCAGATAGTTCGCCGGTTGTCATGAAGCCGCGCCTCGTCCTGCAACTCGGTCACGCCACCTTCCTCAACGGCTTTGCCACCTTCTCGCCAGACAACCGCCTCGTCGCCACCGGCAGCGACGGCGACGGCGGCTCCGTCATCATCTGGGACGTGGCGACCGGACGCGAGGTGCGGCGGCTCGCGGGCAACACGGGCGACCTCGGCGCGCAGGATAGCCAGTGGTTGTGGGGCGCGTTCTCTCCCGATGCGCGAATCTTCGCTGCCGGTGACGGCCCCAACTTACGGCTCTGGGACATCAAGACGGGCAAACTACTACGCAAGATTGCGAACGAGTTCAGCTTTGACCCGACGAACGATGCGCCCGCGCCGCTCGCCTTCTCGCCCGATGGTCGGCAGCTTATCTTGAAAGGCGGTGGCGACAAGTTCACGCTCGACGCGGCGACGGGCAGAATCCTCAACCGCGTGCGCGTCAAGGCAGGCCATTCGCCAGCCGTCCCCGCAACTATTCTCTCGCCCGGCGGGCGGCTGCGCGCGACCGTCGCAGAGGGCGGCATTGATCTCACGGACAGCGCGTCGGGCAGGAAGTTGCAGCAGTTGCGATTCGCCAGCGACAACGACAGCGTCGAGTCTACGAACGTGTTCGCTTACGCCGTCTCGCCCGACGAACGGATGCTCGTCACCGTCAACGGCGAGGTGGATGATTTCCACATTCGTCTCTGGGATTTGCAGACCGGTAAGGTGCTGCGGCGGATGGAAGGCGTGCCGAGCGAACGCTCGCCGTTTCGTTTCACGGCTGATGGCGAACTCGTCAGCGTGACGACCGCCGGGATGACTATTTACGTGCGCGAGATGGTCAGCGGCAGGCAGTCCGAATGGGAGTTTGGCGGCGAGCAAGACGTGGAGTGGAAAGAGCTTTCGCCGGACGGGCGGCTACTCGTCACGACCGCCGGACGCGTGGGGAAAGTTTGGGACGTGCGAACGGGCGCGGAGTTGGCGCACGTCGAAGCCAAGTTGGAGCAGGGCGCGGACGAAGCGAATTTTTCATGGGACTTCGCAGGGTTTACGCCGGATGAGACGGTCACGTTTCTCAAGAGCGCGAAGAAACAGGATGACGAAGATCAGAGATTTCGTCTGAGCATCCGCGATTGGACGGAGAAGCAGGTCAACGGCCTCCCGACCATGCCGTACACCATCGAACGGGGCGTCCTCAATAAAGGTTTTGTGTTGACCGCCGACATGCACGCGGCGGCTTGGGAGACCGACAATCTTTTCGAGGGCGAGCCGGAGAGCAGCAAATGGTTGACCGTCTGGAACGCCGATCCAAAAATCAAGAACAAGCGTTTCCGGATTGACCGCGATGAAGCCTACGGCGACCCTTCGGCCATCGCGCTCTCACCCGACGGGCGCAGGGCACTCGTCGCCACGTCAAACAGCGGCGCGTCTCTCGCTCAGGATAGCATCAAGGTGTGGGACGCCGACACCAAACGCGCGCTCTTCAAGTTGAACGCGCCCGGCTTCCGCGTCGGCACGGCGCTCGCTTGGTCGCCCGACGCACGCATGCTCGCCACCGGAGCCGATGATGGTACGGTCAAACTCTGGGACGCGACAAACGGCGCGGAGTTGAAGAAACTCGCAGGGCACGCCGACTCGGTTCAGGAAGTTAATTTCTCGCCCGACAGCCGCCGCCTTATCACGTACAGCGCCGACGGCTTCACGCGTCTTTTCGATGTGGCTTCAGGCGCGGAAATTTGTCGCTTTATGGCGCGCGATGATGAGAGTTGGTTCGTCGTTGATCCGCAGGGACGTTTCGATACCAACAATCTCGACGAGATTCGGGGCGTTCACTGGATCGCGCCCGACGACCCCTTAAAGCCACTGCCGCTCGAAATCTTCATGCGGGAATATTATGAGCCGCGATTGCTCGCGCGCTTGCTGACCGGGGAGCAACTCAAGTCGGTGCGCTCGCTTGCCGACCTTAATCGCGTGCAGCCGCAAGTAAAGATTACCGGCATCGTCTCGCAACCGGAACACCCTGAACTGGTCAACGTGACGGTCGAGGTCTCAAAGGCGTCAGGAGAGTTACGGCAGGGCGCACAAGGGGGAACGCAAGAAACGGGCGTCTATGATCTGCGTCTTTTCCGCGACGGGCAACTTGTCGGCCAATCGCCGACGAGCGATTCGACGAGCGCGCCTGCGCCCGGAGGCGATTCGGCGGAACGTGATGAACTGCGCGCGTGGCAGGAGAGCACGCGCGTCAAGTTGGACGAGCAGGGGAAGCAGAGCATCACCTTTTCAAACGTCAGGCTGCCGCGCAACGCCGACACGAAGGAGTTGGAATTCTCCGCCTATGCTTTCAACGAAGACCGCATCAAGAGCGCGACGGATAGAAGAACATTTTCCATTCCCGCCGGGTTACCTGCGGTCAAGAGGCGTGCCTACGTGATTTCAGTGGGCGTCAACGCCTACGAGAATCCCGAATGGGATT
>CAXTRQ010000136.1:0-16056 GCA_964246705.1 uncultured Pyrinomonadaceae bacterium | reverse complement strand
AGCTGAGGCGCAGGTAGAATGATCAACTCGTCAGCCGAGGTCTTGGGACGCACATCTTTTGACCAATATATTTCTTAGGTCATATTCGTGGGCGCACTCCAAAGTTTAGAGGCACCATTCGCGGTCAGCAGCATGAACCGATCACGGATTAACGGGTCGACGAAACGAGTCGGCAAATTGATGGGCGCAAAAAAAATTGGCTTGAGCGCGTTTGCCGGTAAACGCGCTCAAGCCGAAGTGATAGCGGCGATTGGATTCACCGATTATTTATTTTTCCGGCTTTTGCCTTTCTCGCCACCTTCCAATTTTTCCACCCCGATTTCAGTCCGTCGCACGCTGTCGCGCACGGCTTCGGCGCGCTCCACGACCTCTTTGTTGACGATGACCTCTTCCACCACCCGCGCCCGCTTAGCGACGACCGCCTCTTCGCTCCGCTCGGTGACTTCGATGTCGCCGCCCTTGATGGCGCGCGCGTCCGCCTCGGTGGCGGGGCGATCCACGGGTCTGCGCTTGACGCTCACGCGCTCCTCGCGCAGACGGACAGACTCCTCCACCGGCACCTCCTTTACGCTGCTGCTGACGCGCACCCCGCCGGTGTTTACCGTCCGTTTGCCGATGCGAATTTGCTCTTCGACGACGGGCAGAGTGACTTCGCCTGCGCCATTGAGTCGAGTTTCCGTCCCGGACATATCAGCGGCGGCGGCGACGGGCTTGGCAGTTTTCTGCGCACCCTTCTTGCCGCCCGCCCGTCCTGCCGCGCCGCGTAAAACCACCACGTTGTCGCCGAGGCTCACGTCGCGCGCAGCAACTTGCTGGCCGTTGTCTATGACGAGCGACGTGACATATTCGCTGTCGGTGTCGGCGATGAACTCGGTGATCGTGCCGAGCTTGTTTCCAGCCTCATCCACGAGCGGCCAGCCGCGCACGTCCTGCGCTTCGTTGACCAACTCGTAATCGTCCAGTTCGGATAAGTTTGCTTTTGCCATTTCGTTCTCGATGCTCCTTCCTCGTCCCGCTTTTTTACTGCGCCGCGCCGAGTTGGTCGGCGTGCAGATAAACCTGTTGCTGCTTCATCTCGGACGCCTCGGCTGGATTCAGCTTGAGCGCGCCGGGTTTGTTCTGCTCCGCCGCGATCTCGCCTGACGGCGGTTTCACGAGCGACCCGGAAAGCGTCAACTTCTGCCCGGGCTTGACCACCACTTTTTTCTCCGCCCCGCCGGAGTTCAGTCGGTCGTCGAGAATGACGTACAACTCCTGTCCGCGACGCGGGCCGACCGTAAAGGCGCGGTCGCTCAAGACGCGCTGCACTTCGACGCCTGTCAGTTGTGCGCTGCGCCCGATGAACGATGCTCTATCGGTCGCCGAGACGAAAGTCGCGAGGTCGGTCAGCGGCCCGCCGTTGACGTTTACCTGCGCCGGGTTCGACCCGTTGGCATTCATGTTGCCCGATGTGCCCGCCCCTGTGTTTGCATTGTTCAGGTTGGCGTTAGCGTTGGCATTGGCGTTGGAGGCCACGCGGTTCGCGTTCGAGTTGTTGTTATCGTTGACGACCACAGCCCGGTCATTACAGCCGCGCATCAAGAGGATGAGAAGTAAAAGCAAGGCCAGCAAACCCAGCAGCCACGCCCACCACGGAATGCCGCCCTTCCGCTCGATTGGAATTTCCGCCATCTGTTATCTCCTTCGTTGCAAATAAACTGAACCGGCCAAAGGTTAAATCATCTTGCGCCGGGTGGCGCGCCTCGCCTCAGCAACGACTTGCACCACCCTCTCGCATTTCATCTCTGCCGCGCTGCCGCTACTCGGAGCCGGTGCGCTTCGCGTTACGTCGCGTCTCGTCCGTGCCCAACTGCTCGACTTCGACATCGGTGCGGCGCAGCGTGTCCGTCACAGTCTCGGTGCGCTCGCCCACTTCCTTGTTGACGACGACCTCTTCCACCACGCGCGCCTGCTTCGACACGACCGCGACTTCCGCCGTCTCGGCGACTTCGATAGTCCCTTCACGGAAGGTGTTGAGGTAACTGTCGTCAACCGCCCGATTGACCGGGCGACGCTCGACGCTGACGCGCTCCTCGCGCAGGCGCACAGACTCTTCCACCGGCCTCTCGATGACGTGGCTGCGGACGCGCACGCCGCCGCTCTCGACTTCGCGCTTACCGACCTGTAACTCTTCTTCAATGACGGGCAACACGGTCTCCCCGCCCTCGCCCATCGCGGCGCGGCTCTTCATATCGCGCTCGTTCATGTCCACTTCGCCGTCCTTGTCCAGAATGGCGGCGGCTCGCGCGGCCAACTCCTCCGTCGGGGCGTCTACGGTGATCACCGTGCCGCCCCCGCGCACCGCTTCCGCATACTGCCCCGTGCGCTCGTCGTTCGCGCCGAAGAGCGAGCCGAAGAAGTTGCCGATCTTGTCGCCTAGACTCTCGTCCGTGTCGGTCGCGTCCGCCGCGCCGCCCCCGGTGTAATTTCTCGAAGTGACGCCGATATCCTCGCGCGCCACGCCGCTCGCCAGCAACTCGCGCACGGCGTGTTGCGCTGCTCCTTCATTAGTGAAAAGTCCAACTACTGTTTTAGGCATAACTCATTCTCCCTTTCTGTTAATCAACCGCTGCGCCTGCGCCTTTCGGCTCAAGCGTCCGGCGTGGAATGTGAAATAAAATGACGCGGGCCGACTCAAGTGTCATTCTTTAGCCGCCCGTTCGCTCGCCGTCCTGCGGCGGTTCTGGCTGAAGCCGCTTAACCTCCGCTTGCTCGCTACGCAAGGTCACGCGCTGCGGTTGCGGCTCGTTTACGCGCCGCCTCGTGATGTGCAACTCTTCTTTCAGCATGAGCCGCTTTTCGACGAACAACACTTCTTCAAACAGCGGCACGATCATCGTCTCGCCTTCATAGCGAATGGGCGACGGCTCGCTCACTTGGCGATTGACGGCGACGCGCCGCACGTCCACCTCTTCACGAATCAACGGCTCGTCAACGATCTCTTCGCGCTCGACGACTTTCTTCGTGATGCGGACGCGCCCCGTCTCCACCAGTCGCCGCTCGATTTGCAACTCCTCCGCGACCAAAGGAACGACGACCGCCGCCGCGCTGCCGCGTGCCCCGATGTCCCCCGCTCTTTCACCGCCAACATCATCAGGCAGCGGCGGCTCAGGCAACGTCTGCTCTGACACGGGCTGTTCCGTCACAGGGTGCTCCGGCATCGGCGGCGACTGTGGTTGGAGAGTGGGCGCATCGGGCAGTTCCCACAGACTGAGCGGCAGAAAATAGCCTTGCCCCTCTCGCTCCACGAGCGCGCTGATTGGCACCACGACGCGCCGCCCGCCTTTCGCCAAACGCACTAAGAGATGCGAGCCACTCCCGTCAAACGGCGGCGGAGCCGTCACGTCGATCTCACCCTGCACTCCGTTTTTGTCAATCACTACTATCATTCCTTCTGACCATCCCTTCGCCGCATGGCAACGCGCCCGACACCCGCTTTACCTGAGCGCGCCCGGTTTTTTCAGCATGACTCTCTGCCGCCCCGGGTTAACGCTCAGAGACGCGTGCGACATGGCTGCACTAACCACGCGTCTGGGACGGCAAGTTCGACTCCATACGGGAACGGAAGGCGCGCGCAGCGTCCTCTTCGGCGCGCTGCCTCAGAGCCTCCGCCGCCCGCGTGCCGCCCTCATACCAAGACCGCGCGATCTCCGCCGCCACTTCGCGCCCACCGAGACCAAAGGCTAAACCGACCGCGAGCGCGACCGAGCCGATGAGACCGATGAGCAGAGTGTTGACGACCGTCGCCGCGATGCCGAGTTGGTCAATGGCGGCGATAACGGCGAAGCCGACGATCACGTACTGCGTCAGCGTTGCCAGCAGGTTCGGATTGCCGACGCCCATCTCGGAGACCGAACTGCGCACCACGCCCGCCAAAAACTTCGCGATCAGCGAGCCGATGACAATGATCGCCATTGCCACGATCACGCTTGGAATGAACAGCACGATGCTGTTGATAGTCGCCGTCACCTGCGACATTCCTAAGACGTTCGCGGCGGCCTGAATGAAGATCAGGCGAATGAACCACTTGATCAAATTCGCGATGACGCCCGAAGTCGTCATCTTTGTGCCGGAGCGACGGATGAAGTCGCCGATGCCGGAATGCTCGACGGCGTGTTCCATCCCGATGGCTCGGAGCGCGCGTTCAATGAGTTTCGCGAGAAAGCCGGAGACGATCCAGCCGATGATGAGGACAACCGCCGCCCCCAGCAACGCGGGCAACAGACTCAACAACCGTTCGAGAGCACCCGTGAATGAAAGCCAAATCGCATCGCTCGTATCTCTAATCTGCATCATCATTCTCCTTGAAAGCCGCTTGTTGACTGGCAAGCGCGATAAGTCCCAAGACCGGCGGCAAACATTAGCCGCACAACTTCGGCGGCATCGCACTAAAGCGCGGGACACATAACTACACGTTTAGGGGAACGTCGGAAGCATGAGGTTAAAGGATGGGCGCGCGCTGCACAACGGCATGATCACGTAGCCGCCATAGGCGTTTACACTGACCCGCAAACTCTTCACGTCAACTCGGTTCGACAAGAATAAAGAGAAAGAAGTAGCCACGCGCAGCACACGAAAGAGCACGAAGCGGCACGCCTCAGCAGTCTCTGTTCGGGTGCTGCGCGTGGTTAAGTTATTCAAGCCCAGACATGAGCGAAGGCTGACATTGAATTCACGTTTGCGTGGAAGAGATGCGCAGAGCGGTGTGAGATCGCGACCGGCAGCAGTAGCGGCAAAGCTTTGGAAGTTGTGACGTGAGGTGGTTGAAAATGTTTACGAGATCGAGATGAAGGGCGGCGCGGCGCATAGATTTTAGGCGGAGCGTCCGCGCTCGATAATGTGGCGCGCGATGTCCACACGGTTGCTCCAGTTGCGCTTCGCCAGTATGTGCCGGATGTGGGCTTCGACGGTGCGGACGCTGATCTTGAGTTTGGCGGCGATCTCCTTGTTGCTCAGGGCACGCGAGATACAGAGAGCAATACGCTCTTCCGCTTCGGTCAGCTTCTCCACGAAGTCTGTGGCTAGCGGGTCGGCTGCATTGTCCGTCGCCGTAGTTTCGCCGCGCGCCGGGAAGTCCAGACGCCGCGCGATGACGGAATGGGTGCGGCGCACGCGGTCGAGAATACCGCTGATGGCGGCCAAGAGTTCTTCCGGCTCGAAGGGTTTGGTGATGTAGGCATCCACGCCGCTGCGGAAGCCCGCGATGCGGTCAGCGGTCGTGTCTTTGGCCGTGAGGAAGATGACCGGGATCAAGTTTGTGCGGGGCGAATCGCGCAGGTAGCGGACGAGCATGTGGCCGTTCACCTCCGGCATACGGATGTCGCTGACGATGAGGTCGGGCACGCTTTCCGCCACGCACACGACCGCCTCCGCGCCGTTGCGCGCCGTGACAACCTCATAGCCTTCGACGCGCAAGGTGAGCGCAACGGCGCGCAACAAATCGGGTTCATCGTCAACTACTAATAGACGCTTCTTCATGTGCTTCCCCTTGTTCCGTGCTTGAGTTGTGAGTTGTCGAATTGCCAGCCGACGAGTGATCAACCGACGAGCGATCAACCGTTGAGTTCGTCGCGTCGTTAAACCACACGGGCAGGCGGACGGTGAAAGTACTCCCTGCGCCCGGTAGGCTCTCGACGCTCAGATGCCCGCCGAGTTGATTAACAATCGCTTGCGAGAGATAGAGCCCTAGTCCGACGCCCGGCGTCTCCGGTTCGATCGCCGCAGTCGCCGTTCCCGCTGTTCTCGTATCGCCCCCGGCGGCATCTATTTGCGTCAAGTGCGATGCGCCGCTCCCGCGATAAAACTTCTCGAACAGGTGCGGCAGGTCTTCCGGCGTGATGCCGCGCCCCGTGTCGCTGACGCTGATGATGATTGTCTGAACGGCGTTCGCGTCCATCATTGCCGTGTCGTCGGTGCGGGCGCAAAGCGTGATGATCCCGCCGGCGGGCGTGTACTTGATGGCATTCTCGACGAGATTGCACAGGACCCGGCGCAACGCCTTGCGGTCGGCGCGCAGTGGCGGCAAAGAGGGCGCGGGAGAAGGCTTGATAAGCAGTTCGTGGCCGCGCGCGGTGGCGGCGGGCAGTTCGATCTTAACGCAGGCCGCGAGCATCTCGGTCACGTCCACCGGCGCAAACTCAAGGTGCAACGCCCCGGCCTCGGCACGCGACACGTCCAATAGATTCAACACGAGGTCGGTCTCGCGGTCGCAGGCGTTGGAGATGCTTTCCAGACAATCTTGTCGCTCCGCCGCGCTCACGGCCTCGCGCTGTATGAGCCGCGTCATCATCTTGATCGTCGTCAAAGGGGTGCGCAACTCGTGTGAGACCATCGCAAGAAATTCATCTTTGACGCGGTTCGCCCTTTCCGCCTCGGAGCGCGCTTCTTGTTCTCGCGCCAGCAACGCGGCGCGCTCCTGTTCTGCGCGCTTGCGCTCCGTGATGTCCATCATCGAGCCGATCATGCGCACGGGGTTGTGTTGCTCGTCATAGACGACGAAGCCGCGGTCGTGAATGTCGGAGTGCGAGCCGTCACGCCGCTCGAAGCGATACTCCGCCGACCACTCTTGTTCGCGGTTCGTGATCGTAGCATAGATGCTCGCGACGACGCGGTCGCGGTCATCCGCGTGGATGTGCTGGTACCACCACGTCGCCCCCCCGTTGGCCGCGGCGTCGCAACTCACTTCCTCACGTGAGTAGCCGAAGAGGTTCGTCACGCTGTCGTTCCACCAGACCCTGTTGGTCTGAAGATGCCAGTCCCATACGGCGTCGTTAGTGGCGCGCGCTACGATACGGAAACGCTCTTCGCTCTGCCGCAACGCCTCCTCGGTCTGCCAACGCTCGGTCGTGTCGCGCACCATCCGTGAGAAGCCGCGCAGTCGCCCGTCGCCGTCACGTATGGCTTTCAATACGCCGTCGCCCCAGAAGCGCGAGCCGTCTCGGCGCACGTGCCAACGACGTTCGGCGGCGCGGCCTTCGCTACGCGCGATCCGCAACTCTTTCTCCGGCACGCCGCGCGCCGCGTCTTCGGGCGTGTAACAGCGGGAGAAGTTCTGACCGACGATCTCCGCACTCGTGTAACCGAGCAGACGCTCCGCGCCTTTGTCCCAACTGACGACGCGCCCATCGGCGTCAATCATAAAAATCGCATGGTCGTGGACGCTCTCGATGATGGTTTTCAAGCTGGTCGCGCTCTGTTGCGAGTTTTCCCGGTAGAGGCGTGCTTGCGCGGCATCCCTTACGGCCTGCCGCCTTATCGCACGAAGCGCGCCGCCGACGCCGCTGACCATCCCGCCCTCCAGCAGAAAGAGGAGCAGGTGTAAGTTGCCCGACGGCGTTTCATTCGATGGGTGCGGCCAGAGTGCCGAGGGGATCAAGAAGTTGAGAGCGACGGTCAGACAAGTTGCCGCGAAGCCGAGCCACGCGCCACCATACCACGCGGAAAAGATCACGGCGGCGAGAGTGAGTGGGTGAAAACTTTCAACGCCGAGCAGCGGGCTGACTAACAAAGTTGCCGCGTATGAGACGCAGACCGCAAGCGCCGCCACGCCGGAGCGTGCCAGAGAGTCCCGAAACGAATCACGAAACAAATCACGGCTGAAGATTGGCATAGAGCAGCGGCGGCATCTCCCTTATATGACCAAAACGAACACCTTCTTGCGACAACAGCGGCGGACGCCTCGCGCGCCCGGCGACTGGCCGTGTTACGCGCGTTGCTTGAGGTCTGTTTGGGGCTAGTGCCAGTTCAAGAGTATAGCAGCCGCGCCGGAGCCGGGCGTAAGCGAAATTGCCGACCCGCGCTTAGTATTAATGCTGACGCCGGACACAGAGCATGGGTTACAATGAGATGTCTCTCCGAGCGCGCCACGACGTGCGCCGAATTGATATGATCTTTTGCACTGATGGGAAAAAGTACGAGCATGAATCGGCGGTCGAGATCGTGCGGGAGTTGGAGCGGGACGCGGCGGACTATCCGCATCGGGGCGGGACGCTCAGGCAATTTCTCCGCTGGTCGCTCGCGCAAATGGACGACCGCGTGCCGCAACGCGAACTTGACGTGAGCGATTGGCCGAACCACGAAAAATTGGCGCTCAGTTATCTCTATCTGCGCGAGGAGTACGGCTTGGGTGAGTTTCTGGCGCAGACGTGAGCGACGAGAGATGCCGCCTGTAGTTACTCTACCGAATGACTTCGATCTGAAATTAAAGGTGTGACATGCTAAAACGCCGTGCTTCTTTTTTGAGTCTCTGCTATATCCTGCTCTGTGCAGCGCTATTTTTCCTCTCAGCTTGCGGCGACGCAGGCACCAAAAGAGCCAACAGCAATAACAGCAGCAGTGACAACACCACCGCAACTCGCCCGCAGACCGAGACCCATGCTTCACCCACCGCCACTGCCGGCGCCCAAGGGTCTGTCCCTGTCGCGGCGATGGCGATACTTGATGATTACCAGCGCGACTCCTCAGCCGCCGATCACAAATACAAGGGACAGACCGTGGTCATTTGGGGCGAGGTCGCGGTGACGGGCAAAAGCAAAGCGGGCGTGCCCTTTGTCAGCTTTCAAAGACCGGGGGTGGCTTCACCCGCAGGAACGATGGTGGTCTGCAACCTGACTCTCGACCAAGATGCCGCTGTCCGGGCGCTCCAAAAAGGACATAAGGTCAGACTCTCCGGACGCGTGCAGGGCACGCTGACCGGCAACGTTCTGCTTGATAATTGTGTCCTCCAACCTTAACTGAGAACCATGAGGCGGACATACCTCCCAGCTAAAAACCTCGATAACATCACTCTATCCCAGAGACCGCTCCACCTTTGCATATCTCATACAGGTTCCGTTGCTCGAGGGCTATCAGTCCGGCACGACGGGACAAGACGGGGCGATGGTCTCGATAAAAGGCGCGAGCACGAGCGCCCGCGTCTCGCACGTCAACATCTCCGATAGCACTATCGGTTCTGTGTCAGGAGTCACGCTCGACGGTATCAAGCTGGAGAACGCCGATCATGTTTTCGTTAACAATAACTACTTTAATCAGCCTGCGGGCAAGGTGGGCGTGAGAATCGGCAGCGGCGCTGTCAATAGCTACGTAGACAAGCAGACCAACAAGCAGTACGGCGCGGCGGGCGCAAACGGAGTCGTGTCGAATGCTGCCGACCCGTCGCTCGTGCTCAGCAGTGTCAAGGCTTACGAGGCGCAGCAATCGAGCGCACAGGGCGGCTACTTTTGGGTAGATAAGGGAGTATTCAATCTGGGGATTCAGCCCGGAGCCATATCTTTCGCCGCGATTGCGACGAATTTCCCGACGCCGGCAGCGGGTCAAACTTTCTTCTGCACGGATTGCACGCCGGGGACGCCGCCGTGCACGGGCGGAAGCGCGGTGGGTGCGCTGGCGCTGCGGACGAGCAACGGGCAATGGTCGTGTAAATAGCCTTGTTGCACGAAGAGACAGCGGGAGTATAATGCGTGCCACCCACCCGCAAGGAGAGCGGCGCGGCCACCCTCGCGCCGCTCTTTTATCGGGTCGCCACTCGAAACGTTTCAAGTCACGCGTCGGGTCAAGCAGGTTGTGTGTGGCTTGTAGTGTTAAGACTTTCGTTCTCGCAGATTGAATTAATCATTCCCGGCTCGACGCAATTTTTTAAGGACGGTTGGCTGACGAGCGAAAGCGATAACGAGCGAAAGCGCGAGCAGAAGAAAATTAAAAGGTAACCGGCTTGATTCGTGATGCGTGGCGTGCGTGAATATCGCGCCGAGCATGATGACGCTAAAGATAGCTGCGCCGTAACCGGCAACGCGCGGCACAAGCAGCAATCCAAATGAAATAAGTTCAGTGACTCCAACTGCGAGCCGAAACCAGCCGGGATAATTCCATCTCTGGAAATCTCGCACCCAAAACTGTACGCCCGGCACGCCCGGGATTTTCATTAAGCCCGACCGCAGACAGACAAGCGCGAGAAATAGAGTGATTATCCAAAGCACTACTTCTTTCGCAATTCGACCCTTCGTCATAAATGATTCCTTCACATCACACGGTGGACGGGTCAACAATCTTCTTCGCCAAGCCCATTTCACACCCGAATTCGTAGTAAACGAGGTGCGTAACCTGCCCTCGCTCATTTCTAATGAACTCGCCTCTGCCGTCAAATTCTCTGGCGTTAAGCTCGCTTTCAGACTCGCCTTTCATAAACAACTCGCTTCTTTGCCCTGCTGCCTCGCTCGACAGTTTGTCGCCTTCTCGCTTGATGGTAACGACTAATTCAGGGCGCAGATCAAATCTGTATTGCCCGATGTATTCGTCGTAGATTCCGGCTTTGACTCTCTCCGCGAAACTTTTGTCGCGTGAAGGACGATGTGCCGCAAACTCTTTTTTGAACCCGTCCGTTATCTTGTCTCTCAACCGAACCCTTGCCGAGTAAAGACGCTTGGCAACGGTCGTCATCGGTAATTCTAAAAACGCGCCGATGTCGCGCTGCGAATGTTCCTGAAGATAGAAAAGTGTGACGACCATCCTTTCGTTTTCCGGCAACTCTTCAATCGCCGCGCGAACCGTCTTTTTTAGTTCGTCCCTTTCGATTACCGTCTGCGGACTATCAACGATTGAAGGAACATCTTCTCCGTCTTCAAGCGAAGCGAATCGCAAACGTTTCCGGCGCGTCAGGCGATTACACTCGGTCAACACGATACGTCTGACCCACCCCGGAAACGCTTCAGGCTGGCGGAGTTGGGAAAGTTTCTGCCAGGCGGAAATAAAAGCCTCCTGCGCTGCATCTTCGGCAAGCCCGAAGTCGCCCAATACGGCGTAAGCGCAAGCATAAGCCATATCTTGAAAAGCCCCGACAAGTCCGCCAAAAGCCTCTTGCCGCTCGGCAAGTGTGGCATCGGAATCCGTAGCTTTGAGGACTAAAGCTCGCGCTTCATTCATAATCTCAGTCAATCTTCCGCTCCCTCTATAAACAAGAGCCAAGTTTTAGACATGACTATACCTGTGAAGTTTTAGGTTGGAAATTTATCGGTTAAAGAAAAAGGAAGCCGCCGAACGCCTGAATTTGTATGTTGACGGATGTCGGCGAAAGCATCAAGCTTTTGCCACAGTGGATCAGGATCATCTACAGATGTTGGAAGACGCGCACGCCTTACGACGAGGTGAAGTACTTGGAGGGGCTGCGCAAGAATGGCTCAACGTTACTGAACTATGCGGCGAACAATCCGGCTTGAGGGTGAAGTTCTGCTTGACTCGTCAGCCTCAGATGGGTTGTTGGGCTGCGCCGCCGCTGACGCGGTGGCACCTCAGCATTGCCCCCGGAGCGACAGCTATAGGTCGGCGTAGAATGTTAACCCGTTCTTTTCTGGATCAAACAACCCGAACTCCCGCGTCCCCCATGGAGTCTCACGTACGGCGGTGCCGTCCCCGAGGATACCTCGTCCCTTGAATTCGGCGTGCAAGACATCTACGTCGGTGACGAGGAATCTCAGATGCGGTCGCTCGACCCGCGCCCACCCGCCAGCGTCGTGCCACTGGAGGTGAATCTCGACGCCGTCGCGGCGCACGCCCGCATAGCCCGGCTCCCCGCCGTCGTCGAACGCGAGCATAAAGCCTAGTTTCTCGACGTAAAAGCGAACGGCGTCGGGAACACTTCTGCATGGTAATACGGGTTGTACTTGCTTCAACATAAACACTCTCTCCTATGTAGCAGCCCAACGCCCGAATTTGTATGTTGACGGATGTCGGCGAAAGCATCAAGCTTCGAGCCAGCAGAGGATGCCGGAGAAGCCGCGCTCGAATTATGACCACACAGAGTCAGTCGGTTAGACAAGCTCCCGGCGCTCAACCCTTGCAGCGCATCGAGGTCGGACAGTACCCGAAGCCGCTTCACCCTTTGAGATGAGATTGCATCTGCGAGTTTGACCAAGCGCCGCCTCAACAAGGAGTTAACAGCAAGGACAGAACCTGCACTTGGCTTCGACTGCCACTTCATCCTCTAGTCCGAGGCGAGGAAGCAGATGACGAAGTTAGTCTTGTGTAGATCAACACCGATGTAGCGCATGGTCGGGAACCTCCTGTGGTGAGATGGGAGGCTGAGGCAAGCAGCAGACTTGCTCGGTGTGCGTCCACGCTCCTATCCGGGATCACTTGTCCCATTCCGTGGTGCGGGGTGAGGGTTCAAAGATAGGTCACACTGTTAGTCGGGATCACTTGTCCCAAACTCATTCTCGACCCTGACCCTGTCTCCTGCTCTCGGCCTCCTCAAGCGTCGAGCATCCTACACCGAACCTCTTGCTTGTATCACGACCTGTTAGATGCGGCTTCGAGTACATCACTCAACGTCTCTTTTGCCGAGGTGGATAAACATTAGGAGTCGGGATAGGTGGACGCGCCTCACGCGGCACTATCCAAAGCTCTATCTCCCGCCACTTACGATAACCACCGTTCACTAATTTTATCCTCGGTGCAGAAATCCCATATTTTTCCAATCCGGCTTTCTTACTCCTCATTTCTTTCCATGCCGTTCCGGGTGGATCAATAATTACCCGCCGGTGCGTTTTCTTTCTCCCTCTCTCATCTTCTTCTTCCCAGTTCTCCACTCGGTGGCCCTCATAAGCAATTATGTAAGCCAGCGAGCGCGGTTCCTTCCGCAAGGCATTTGCGAATCCCTCAAGCCCGTTTTCATATTCGGTGTTAAAAGATATCAGCATATCTTCCAGTATGGTGTAATAATACTCATCATATTTCCGAGCAACATCGGTGTCCTCAAACCCTCTGGAGTAAGCGTCTTCTCTCGGCTTCGGCACCCGTCCGGGTGGAATAATCCAGAGTTCATGCGAGAGGCACGATGCAGTGCCTCCATCAATAGCAACAATGCGGTCAGCCTTGAAACCTCGATTGTAGATTAAATGGTTACGCATCCAATTAACGCGCCTGCTACTCAAGCCGGGAAGATCGCGATGCGAGCGGTAAACAATCATGAAGGCGCGCATATTTGGATTATTCTGTAGCTCAATAGCAAAGTTATCAAGACGCGCTGCCATGTCGGTAGGCAAAACATCTCCGAACTCTTCGACCTTACGCGCAGACGGCTCGCTCGTCTGTGAAATCGCTGCTTGATTGGTGCACAGAATCAGACATATGACAGAGAGGAATGTCGGCATTATGTACTTGGTTGGCATCTTTTCGTGTTTCACCAAAGACTAGCATCTAACGCTAAGTAGGCCGCATGATACGGTAATTCACCTTGTTACCCGCAGATTGCCGCATCATGCGGCCTCATGCGTTAATCCCGGCCTTTTACCGCAACTGTCGGCCTAATCAGCCCCAAAGCCATCTTTTACCGCTACCTTTCGACCCATCTCCGCATGTCACGTGAGGCTCACGAGTCATGCGGTTAGCAGTGAACTTCCGAGCGGGCAATTTATTCCGGCATCGCGCGGGTGTCAATGTCCACTTGAAACGTTTCGAGTGGCCTTCTGCTGACCCTTCGCTTCCCTGCTCTCTTGATTTGAGCCACAACATTTGGAGGCGTGCGCGCTGCTACTCATCCTCAGGACTACTGAGCGCTTGCAACCGACTGCCGTCGCTAAGTTCATCATCTCCCTCAGTGGCATTTCCCATCGCCAGCACTCGCTCGACCGCCGCCTCACACTCTGGCGTTGGAATCTCGGACTTGCGGCTTCTCTTGGTGATTAAGGGGCGGATGTCAATGCCCTGCTCAAGAATGCGCTGAATAAATTGGTGATTGCCGGGCGTGGTCTGCGGGCCGTAGTTGCCGTAGTAGAACCAGAGTCGCTCCAGCCGCTGGCGTTGCTCGTCGGTCAGTGTCACGGGCGTGGGCTTCATTGCTCTTGCCGCGCCTGATTTCACGATCGGTGTTCCTGCCGATGTTATATCTTTGCCCCTTCGGAGTTTTGGTGATGACATCGTTTCACTCCCCGCTTGATCCCTTCAGGATACCACCAGCCTGTATTTTTGCAGTCAGGACAGTGCGGAGCATCCCTTTTATAACTGTTTTTTAAATCTTTATCTTTATTGGGTGTACTCTGTACAGGTGTGCTTTCTACAGGTGTGACCCGTACAGGTGTATTCTCTACAGGAGTCCAGACCTCGAATTCAATCCCTCGCTCCTTCGCGCCCTGCTCGATTCTTAGCTGTTTAATATAGCCTCTCGCCTCAATGTTCCTTACGGAAATCCTCGCCTGCGATTCGCTCATGTTGCACAGAACTGCTAATCGCGGCAATGAGATAAGGCAGGTGCGCTTGCCGTACCCGTGTGAGAACCGGAAGAGTCGAAGGTAGATTGCCTGCTCTGTCGGACGCAGGGTGGGCAGGATATTATCGATGATTTCATTCGGGAGTTTGAGATATCCTCTCTTTACCGGCGCTGGTGTACTGGGTACAGCAGGTGTGCTGGGTACAGCTGGTGTTTTTTCGAGGGGGTCGCTGGTGGGAATTACAGCAGGTGCTTCTGGTACAGGTGTAGGAAAGCTAGGTGGTGTATTCTCTACAGGTGTACTGTCTACAGGAGTCGCGGCCTTCTGCCCCTGATTCAACAGCATTTCCGAGAAGGACGTACCCCACAACTCTTCCGGCTTTCTAGTCACCCATCACCGCCTCTTTAGTGAGCATCGTGACCACATGCGCCGGGACGGTCGTAAACTCCTGACTCTTCATCATGGCGTAGGCGGCGCTCGCTATCTTTAGAATGTCGCGTGGATTGCCCTGCGCAGCATCGTAGATAGCTTTGACAGTTTCTTCAGGGAAGGGATTGGGAATCTTCGATTTCTCGCACCTGTACTGAAGCATCGCCTCGCACTCCGGGAGAGACATGACGGAGAGCAGGGAAGGGAAGAAGATTCTTGATTTGATGGCCTTCTTCGACGGGTCGCGCAATTTGTTCTGGAGTTCGAGCTGCGCGGCGAGGACGATCTGCACAAGTTTGACTTTGTCGGTCTCAAAGTTGTTGAGCGTCCGAATCAGTTCCATCTCCTTACCTTTAAGCCTCTGTGCCTCGTCGATGAAGATGACTGCTGTTCTGCCTGCCTCGTACAAACTCATAAGATAGGCTTTCATCTCGATCTCCTGCGCCAGCATGGAGCGCCGCGCTTGGAGCTTGAACTCAGCGCATATTGCCTTGAGGAGCGCAAAATCCGATGGATAAGAGGGCGAAGGAAGATAGGCCACCGAAAACTCGTGTTGCGTGGCAATTTGGACGTGCAGCGCCTTGAGTACGGTCGATTTACCAAGCCCGACATCGCCGAGGATACAGGTCAATCCCTGCCGCTGCTCGACGACATATCTGGCCTTGAACATGACGGTCTTGATGGCAGCCGTCTCATACATCAACGAGGGATCGGGTGTCAGGGAAAAAGGCGCGGCTATTGTAGGTGCTACCATAACCGCGCCTTTTACCACAGGTCGCATAATTACTCAAGATAATTCTTAGGGGTAGGGTGCAAGGGTAGGGAATTAAATCAGCCATTCATCGGCTTCTTCTTAGTACAACCCCTTGTGTGATGTTTCATGCTCTCAGTTCGTGTATTCTGATAACCCCTCTTTGTTGCACTTACAACTTGAATCCGCGCTTTCAAAAATCCTTTCAAAAAAATTTAATGTCGTTTCAAGCCTGATTTCAAGACTTTCAGCCACCCTTACAGTTACATTCCGCGTCGCGAGATGAAATTCCACCTCGCGTCACGGCCCCCTCGACCTCAAAGGTTTAAGTCACCAACAACGAAGGAGAACATTATGCTGAAAGGACTTACACGTAAACTCATCACCCTGTCCATGCTCGTCGCCGCCCTCGCGACCGTCCAAGCCCGCCCCGCCAAGCGTATCTTCTGTGAGAGGACTACGAACGGATACGGGGAATGCGTCATAGTGTGCTGCAACGCCAACGGTGACTGTATCGCAGAGCCCTGTTGAAAAAGGGACTCGAAGACAGAGATGTGACGCCGTGAGGGGCGGGGCTTCGGTTCCGCCCCTCACGGGCACCTTCAGCGCAAGGTTTTTTATTTCGTCGGTGCCTGTCTA
>CAXTRQ010000135.1:7160-16308 GCA_964246705.1 uncultured Pyrinomonadaceae bacterium | reverse complement strand
GCTCCGTGTTTCGGGCGCCCCCCCGGGCGCCCCCACCCCGGGGGGCGGCCCCACGTCGCGCCGCAGTTTGCTCAATGGCCGCTGGAACGTCGTCTTTGACATGACTGATGGCTTCTACGAGACGCCGGTTGAGTTCACCGTAGGCAAAGACGGTGCGGTTGAGTGGGCGGTGCTTGGGCCTCTCGGCACGCTTCAGATAAACGGCGCTTCCGGTCGTTTGAATGGCAACAAGCTGACGCTCAATGCCAAGACCTCGCTCGGCGACTTCAAGATTAACGCCATCATCGCAGGCAACCGGATGAAGGGTGAGTGGTATCCGTCAGGACTCTTCGCGCAATTCTTCTTCAAGGGAGAGATGCGCGGTGCGCGGGTCGTCGTCACAGCCACATCCGCGCCCTCGCGCATGGAGGTGTTCGACGCCGTTTCTAATGAGCTTGAACGAAGGTTCTACGCGCCCGATTATAACGGCTTGGCGTGGCCTGCGACGCGCGCACGTTATCGCAAGCAGGTGCAGTCCGCGTCCAACGACGGCGAACTGCACGCCATCGTCAAGCGCATGCTTGGGGAACTGCGCGCCTCTCATCTCGACTTCTTCGCAACTCCGTCCGGCGCGGATGATTTGCGTCCGAAAGCGAAAAGCGCAGGGAACGCCGCGCCGGAGGCCGACATCATCTGGCGCAGGCTCTCTCCCACGGTCGGCTATGTCAAGATCAACAGCTTCGAGGACGGCGCGCAGGTCATCGCGCGCATTGACGGCGCGTTCGCGGAGTTGGGCGACCTGCCCGCGCTCGTCATAGACCTGCGCGGCAACGGCGGCGGCACGCTGACGGCGGCGATGCGCATGGGAGATTACCTTTTTGCGGGCGCGCGCGCCGTCGGCTATTTCGCCACCCGCAAGGGACTAACGGAGCGGCATGTTCGCTCCATTGACCAATTAGGAGCGGGCAGCCTGCCGACCTTTGACGGCTACTTCGCCGCCGACTTCGAGCGTGAGTTGGAGCAGAAGGGCGCGCTCATGCTGACGACGGGCGGCAGGGTTAGGAATCTTTACGCAGGGCGCGTCGCCGTGCTCGTCGATGAGTATTGTTTCAGCGCGTGCGAAGCCTTCGCGAGCGTTGTCAAAGAGACGCACGTCGCGCCGCTCATCGGGCGGCGCACGTCGGGCGCGATGCTCGGCGCAGACGCCGTCTCACTTGCGGGAGGTTGGACGCTGGTGCTTCCCGTATCGGACTTCAGGACGGCGGGCGGCGGTCGCGTCGAGGGGCGCGGCGTCGAACCGGATATTCCTGTCAGGAACAGGCGGGATGAGGACGCGGAACTCGCTGCGGCGCTCGCCTTTCTCAAAAACGCGAACAACGCGCCCGCCAAATAGGCGCGCTCCACAGGACTTAAACCCTCAACGTTAAGACAACCGATGCGTAAGCGACACCTCAATGCGACGCTTGCGGCGTCTGCGCCCGGCGTTTGAGAGTGCATTTGAAAACCAAGTTAGTCGCAGGGGCAGAGACACCGGGCAAGGTAATAAAAAGGAATTAAATCTTTTCGTTGTGATTGCCTCTGTGACTAATGTTGAAAATGATTCTAAGTCCATCTCGAAGGAAAGAAACGATGTCCGGACTTGTTAGGGCGGCTCTTCTTCTGGCCGTGTTGTTTAGCAACGCGACGCTCCTGCGCGCGCAGTCGTCGGCGCAGCCAACCGCCTCCATCACGGGCCGCATCACGGTCGAGGGAAAGGCAGTCGCAGGCGTGCAGGTCGTGTTGCTGCCGCCGGGCGGCGGAGCGCCTGTTGCGGAAACCAGTACAGACGGCGACGGACGTTTTCGCCTCTCGAACGTCGCGCCCGCGCGCTACACCATGATGCCTCTGTCTCCCGCATACATCGCGGAGCGCGCGAACGAATCGGCGCGTGTTGGTAAGCTGGTCGTCGTCAACGCCGGTGAGACGCTCGACGGCATGGACTTCTCTCTCGTGCGCGGCGGCGTTATCGCAGGGACGGTAACTGATGCCGAGGGGCAACCGGTCATCGGCGAGCGCATAAGCGTCGTGCGCGTTGACGAGACGGGGCTACAACCCTTCCCCCTCGCCTCAAGCGTCTCCGCTTTCGAGACGGATGATCGCGGCGCTTATCGCGTCTTCGGCCTGCCGCCGGGACGCTACAAGGTGAGCGCCGGGCAGAGCACGCAGCGCGGCGTTATCCGGGCGAGTGGTAGGCGCAGCTTTTACCCGCGCACCTTCTCGCCCAATGTCATGGACGAGACGCGCGCCGCCATCGTTGAAGTCACGGCGGGCGGCGAGGCGAGCGGCATTGATATTCAGATCGGGCAGCCCTCGCAAACCTTCACGGCGACAGGGCGCATCGTTGATGCCCAGACAGGTCAGCCCGTGCCCGCCGCCGCTTTCGGTTATGCAGCGTTGGGAGGCGACGGGCGCAACGCGGGAGCCGTCGCGCACGGCCTGCGCTCGGATGCGAGGGGCGAGTTCCGCATAGATAACCTGATGCCGGGGCGTTACGTCGCGCTCATCTCCTCCGAGGGGCAGGGCGACTCGTACAGCGAGCCTGTGCCGTTCGACATCGGCAGCAGCGACGTGCGCGGTCTTGAGTTGAAACGCCAGCGCGGCTCAAGTGTGAGCGGCGCGGTGGTGCTCGAAGGAGGAAATAATGCGGCTCTGATGACGAAGCTCGCGCAAGTGCCCATCGGCGCTTTTCTCTTTCAGCCGGAACTGAACTCGCCCGGCATGTTGTTGAGCAAGATCGCTGCGGACGGTAGCTTTCGCATTGATGGCCTGCGCCCGGGCAAACTGAGAATCGCGCCCAACGGCCAGCGCCTACCCGCAGGTTTTATGCTCCTGCGCCTTGAGCACAACGGCGTGCCGGCGGGCGATGCGATTGACATCGAGGCGGGCGTGCAGGTGGCGGGCGTGCGCGTCGTCGTCGCCTATGGCAAGGCCGTCGTTCGCGGGCGCGTCAACGTGAGGGGTGGGACATTGCCCGCGGGGACGCGTCTCGCGGTTCTTCTCCGACGCGTCGGAAGCAATGGCGCGACGAGCAGCCAACTGTCGCCGGTAGATGAGCGTGGCTTCTTTCTCTTTGAAGGGTTGGCAATAGGAGACTATGAATTGATTCTGGGCGGCGCTCCGACGATGACGCCAGACGGCGTTAAGCCGTCGCGCATAGCGGTCGTCAGGCAACCGCTCACGGTCACGGACAGCGCGCCCGCTGACGTGACATTGACCCTTAATCTGAATCCTAATGGTACGAGCACAGGTCAATGAGTAGCAAGGTCACATCGAAGAATCGTCGCGGTCGTTTCGAGGCCATGAAAATTTCGCGCAGCCTTCTGGTCGTGCTCTGCGCCCTCGTCTCGTGGCAGACGGGACGGGGGCAGCAGGCACGCGCCGACGCATCATCGGAGCAGCCGAAGCCGCACGCCGAAGCGGCGACCGGAAAAATCACCGGGCGCGTTGTCGGCGACGGAGGCCGGACGCTCGCAAACGCTTCGGTCGTGGCTCGTACGGTCGGCGGGGCGGGCGCGCTTTTGATGAGCGCGACCGACACAGAAGGCAATTTCGAGTTGACGGGGCTGCCACCCGCAGCTTATCTCCTGAGCGCGTTCGCACCCGGCTACGTGGTAGAGGCGGCAACGGCACAACAGCCCGCAATCTTGGCGCGTCCGGGCGAGACTTTGACCATCAAGATGGTCAAGGGCGGCGTCATCACCGGACAGGTGTTGGACGCCGCCGGTAATCCGCTCGTCGCGGCGCGCGTACACGTCTTACGCGTGCGCGATGCGCAGGGGCAACCCGTCCGACTCGGCGCTCCGAAGCGCGACGTGACGACCGATGATCGCGGCATCTATCGCCACTACGGGCTTGAGCCGGGCGCGTATCTCGTCTCGGTGGGCGGAAGCGGCAACTTCAACACGTCGCCCATGTCGGTCGTCAACGAGTCTCCTTCATACTATCCCGCCTCCACGCGTTCGATGGCGACCGAAGTCGTCGTCGGCGAAAGGCAGGAGATCAGCGGTATCAACATCCAGCAGCGCAGCCAGCGCGGCTACACCGTCAGCGGTTATCTCTCCGGATTGCTCAAAGCGGAAGGCACAAGAAACATCACCGTCGCGCTCGTCAACGCTTCAAACGGAGTCGTCGAAGCGCTGTTGAGCAGCAATGGCGAGGGCAATAATCGTGCGTTCGCCTTCTACGGCGTGCCCGAAGGAGAGTATGAGTTGACGGCTCAGAGTAGTCTGGGAACCGAAGACGCCGCCATCGCCCCGGCGCGGCACGCCTCCGTGAATGGCAGGGATGCCGCGCCCGTCGAGTTGACTTTACAACCGCTCGGCTCAGTGGCCGGACGCATCACGCTCGAACCGTCGCGGAGAGCAGAACCGAACACGCTCTGCACAGGCCGTCGGAGCGCGCGGCTTGAGGAGAGCATCATTCAATTACGCCGGGGTGGAGCGGAAGCGGGGCGTGCGGCGGAACCATTGCGCTCCGTGTTCACTCCCGCGAGCGACACCACGCCGGACGCCAAAGGCGCGTTCGTCCTCCGAGACCTTCCGGCGGGCCGTTACATTCTACGATTGGATTTGCCAAATCAGGATTGGTTCGTTCGCGCGGTCACGGCGAGCGGCGGTGCGCCCAACCAGACGCAAATGATTGATGCGGCGCGCAACGGTTTGACGCTCGCCGTGGGCGAACATCTCGAAGGTCTGACGGTCAGCATCGGAGACGGCGCATCATATTTGCACGGGCGAGTGACGACCAGTCTCGAAGGCACGAGCATTCCGGCGCGGATGCTCGTCTACATGATGCCTGCCGAGCGCGTGCAAGCGGAGAACTCGCTCCGTTATACCGCCGCGCCGGTGCAGAGCGACGGCACGTTCAGTTTCGAGCACGTTGCGCCGGGTCGCTATTGGCTCGCGGTGCGCACCGTGAGCGATGAACCGACCTCCTCCGACGTGCAGACGCTTTTTGCAGACGCGAGGGCACGCACGCGGTTGCTTGGCGAGGCCGAGGCCGCTAACCATCTTGTCGAATTGCAGCCGTGTCAGCGCGTCAACGATTTCACGTTGCATCTGACACCGCCTGCCACCGCAGCGACTAATTGAGAGTAGAGCTATCTGAGATGTCCACACTGATTGAAGCGCACGAAGTTTCAAAGATTTACCGGATGGGCAATAACACCGTGGCGGCTCTGAGCGACGTGTCGCTGAGCGTGGGCGAAGGTGAGTTTGTGGCGATTCAGGGAACTTCCGGCTCCGGCAAATCCACCCTCCTCAACATCCTCGGTTGCCTCGACCACCCTTCGAGCGGCGAGGTCGTCTTTAACGGCAAGTCGCTTCAGCCGTTCAGCAAGAAGGAGACGGCCTACTATAGGCGCTATGCCGTCGGTATGATCTTTCAGAATTTCAATCTGATTCCGACCATGAACGCCTTCGAGAATGTTAGTCTGGGGCTTGCCTTCGGCGGCGCGCGTGGCGCGCAGCGAAACCGCCGCGCGCATGAACTGCTCGACCGCGTCGGACTCGCCGAGCGCATGGCGCACCACCCCTCGGAGATGTCCGGCGGCGAACAGCAGCGCGTCGCCATCGCCCGTGCGCTCGCCAACGGCCCGCGCCTCCTGCTCGCGGACGAGCCGACGGGAAACCTCGACTCGGTACGGGCGCATGAACTTTTGAACCTGCTCCGTGAGATGATCGAGCGCGAGTCGCTGACGGTGCTCATGGTGACGCACGACCGCGAACTCGCCGCGCACTTCGCAGACCGTCTCATCTACATGAAGGATGGTCGGGTCGTCTCAGATTCACGCGTTGTTCCTGCTGCCGTCGGCACATCCAAAGAATCAGTCGCCATCTAACAAGGTGCAAATTTTTCATCATGCCTTTTTTAGACATCATACAACTTGCGCTGCGTAACCTGAGCGAAGCTAAGCTGCGCGCGGCGCTGACCACGATGGGCGTCATCATCGGCGTCGCCATGATCGTGACGATGGTTTCCTTCGGACTCGGCTTGCAGCGGAACGCTAATGAGCAGTTCAAAGACCTCGACGCGTTCCACGAAATACACGTCTACGGGCGCACACTCTTTAGCCTTGCCGCCGGGCCTGCGAACCAGAAGCGCGGAGGCGCGAGCCAACCCGACAATCAGGATGATACCGAGATGCGCTACGGCAAGCCGCCCGAGCGCTCGCTCGACGACAGGGCGCTCGCGGAGTTGGAAAAAATTCCGGGCGTCTCTTTCGTCAAGCCGCACATCTTCTTTCCGGCTTTCGTCCGCTCCAATAATCGCTCGCTGCGGCAGCCCTTTAGCGGTGCGATGGTTCCAGACCCGACCGCGCGATTCAAAGAACTCGCCGCTGGTCGTATGATTAGTTCGCCGGACGCCGAAGAGGCTGTGGTCAGCCCTGAGTTTGTACGCGCCTTCGGATACGGTAGGGCGGCTGATGCCGTCGGCCAGAATCTCGAACTTCTCGAACCCGCAGCCGGGGGCCGCAGCGACGGCCAGAAAAACGGGGGCGCAAGCGCAGGTGTGGGCGCGGATGAGGTGGCGGCGGCGCGCACCTATCGCATCGTCGGTGTCTTGAAGGGCGAAACCGGAGGTGATCGCTTCAACGGCATGATGCCCACGGCGAATATCTACCTGTCGTTGCTGGCGGCGCGCACATGGAAAGACGAGCACCTCGATGAGCAAAGCAAAATCGCTCTTGCGTTCGCGCGTAAGAACGGCACGCTCGACGAGCATGATAATGTCAGTTACACGACGGCTGTCATTCGCGTCGAAGACCCCGTGATGCTCGACGCCGTGCGCAAGCGGATCGCCGAACTCGGCTTTGGCAGTTTCTCCTTTACCGACGAGTTCAAGCAGGCGCGCGTCTTTTTCCTCATCATCAATTCCGCGCTCGGACTGCTCGGCGGCATCTCCCTGCTCGTCGCCTCCTTCGGCATTGCCAACACGATGCTCATGTCCATCCTTGAGCGGACGCGCGAGATAGGCATCATGAAAGCCATCGGTGCAGAAGACCGCGAGATTAAACTCATCTTCTTCGTTGAAGCCGCCATCCTCGGCCTCACCGGCGGGATGATCGGCGCGCTTCTGGCATGGGGACTCTCCATCGTTGCGAACCAACTTGCCTATCGTTTCCTTCTGCAACCGCACGGGGCCGCTTACGTCGACTTCTTCGCGTTGCCGCCTTACCTCTGGTTGAGCGCGCTCGGACTCGCCGTGTTGGTTTCGATTGCGGCTGCTCTCTACCCGGCATCCCGTGCTGTACGCATCGACCCTGTTGCCGCTTTACGACATAATTGAGAGCCGTCCCCAAGCTTTTCTTCAACACAGTCTCCAAGAAGCAAACTCGTCGTGACCATTCTGGCGCTGAGTTTAAGGGTGGCGAGCCTGTAGCATAATGCTTGATAAGCTCCGTCAGGGGCGGCATGTGCAGATGTCGCCGGGACGGAGCTTATGAAGAAATGAGTAGCCGGAACTATAAATATCAAATCCCGACGGGGAACTACTTCTATCAGTTTCTTAAGATCGCTCGGCGGCCAACTTGCTATCGCGGGCAAGGTCGTCGGCTCCGACGCCTGCGGACGCGCTGGCCTGTAAGCGTGTTTGCGGACGTTGAGGTTCTTCGATGGCGATGCTGTCTTCTAGTTGTGCGATGCCATTTTTGAACTCCTTGATGCTCTGTCCTAAGCCCTTGGCGAGTTGCGGCAGGCGAGTTCCACCGAAGAGAAGTAACATGACGAGGAGGAGTACGATCCACTCCGAGCCTCCGGGCATTCCTAACAAAAACATTGCATTCATAATTAAACTCCGTTTCAGGTTCGGCGCTATCGCCTTCAGTATCTGTGGCTCTTGGTTGAGGCTCGATTATCTCGTCGCCTCTCCGGTTTTCTCTTTCAACCTTTCGGCGCTGAGAGTTTCTATATACCTAATCAGGCTGTTCACGTCTTCTTCCGGCAGCCGCAGGTTGGGCATCTGCACCTCGTTGTACTTTTTGAAGAGGGCTGTAGCGAGCGGGTCTTTCTCCGCCAGCATTTGATCCGGCACGGCGATAAAGCGTTTGAGCCATGCGCGGTCTCGTGAACTCGCCACGCCGAGCAGGTCTGGCCCTATCGAGTCTCCCTTTCCGATGGTGTGGCAGGCGGCGCACCGCGTCGAGAAGAGATACTGCCCGTTAGTGAAGGTGAGCGTCGGGGCATTCTCGTAGCTCTTCTTAGACACATCCACATCACTGTATTTGCCCATCACTTCTTCCATCTTCCAGACGAGGAACGACGGGTTGTCCGTGGCGGAGTTCTTTCTCCACTGGCCGGTCGCGACGTTGCCGATTAGCAAGCTTGGCATGTGACCGTCGCGGTCATTCGGATCGGGAGTGGAATACAACCCCAGTTTCCTGCCAATCAACTCAACGTCAGCTTCCTTTCCGGTGAGGAATGTCCAGCCGGGGCCAGCCTTAAACTTCTTCGCATAAGCCTTGAGGACTTCCGGCGTATCGTGCTTGGGATCAATGGTGATCGAGTAGAAGTAAATATCTTTGCCCATCCGGTCGCCCAATAATCTCTGCACCTGAGCCATGCGCGCGGTCTCAAGCGGGCAGTTGTCCAGACAGCGCGTGTAGATGAGGGCGATGGCGACGACCTTATCTTTAAGCAGATCGTCGTAGAAACGCACGTTCTTACCGTCCTGTGTGGTCAGTTCGACGTTGGGGAAATAGTTAGCCCCGTAACGCGTACCCGATGACACGCCCGTTCCTGATGCATCTCCACGGGGCGTCAGCTTGAGGGTCATACCGCATTTCGGGCAGAGTCCAGCATTCTTTGACCTGACGGATGGATGCATCGGGCAACTGAATCGGAGTTCATCCGTCTGTGCTGAAGCTGCCCCGGTAGTGCCCTGTGGAACGACTGAAAGAGGCATGCTGAACATGAGCATTAACGTACCGAGCAGAAATAAAACCAGCTTCAGATTCGCAATCTTGCCATTCATAGCAGACTTCTCCATACCTTTTAATACTATTGGTTGACGATTCGCCGCGCCGTCCGTTTTGATCTCGACAGGACAACTTTAAGACCGTTCCATGAGTCGCCCTTCTTGACCTGTTCAAATCGTGAAGCGGGGGGGGGGGGGGGGGGGGGGGGGGGGCGCC
>CAXTRQ010000135.1:0-7150 GCA_964246705.1 uncultured Pyrinomonadaceae bacterium | reverse complement strand
TGATTTTTTATTTGGGTCGTGGGGGGGGGGGTGCGGGCCGGGGGCCCCCCCCCCCCCGCCTGTCTGTGTTAACTCATCCGACGCTATTCGGCGTCCGGAAGAATTTCGGATGGAGACTTGAACGTCACGCCCTGCGGCTTCGGAATCGGAGTCGGAAGCGGTGCGAGGAATGCGCCACCGGCATCGTTGATCTCCCAACGCAACAACATGGCGTTGTCCTCGTGAACGGTGTTGTGGCAGTGCTCCATGAACATTCCGCCAAAGTCGCGGAACTGCATGGTGATCTTGACACTGCCGCCCGGTCGGAGGCGATACACGTCCTTGCGTCCTCTCTCCGCCAACGGGACGTTGCCAAAGCTTCCGTTGCGTTCGAGGATTTGACCTTCCTCGAAGTGGATGTGGATGGGGTGATCCCAGCCACCGCCGCCGTTTTCCAGAGTCCAGATTTCGCGCGTCCCGAACTTCGGAGCCGCCGAAATGCGGCCAAAGTCAGCGGCGAGCGTTCCACCCGTACCACCGCTCATCATTCTCGCCCCCGCATCATTGTCAGTCTCAATGCCCCAGGGGCCGTGGAATGCGGTGACGGGGTCGAAGGTGGTCTGGTTAGCACCGGCGTTGAAGCGGAAGACACGCTCACGTGCCACCGGAATGGCTGACAGATCGGGATTCGGAATCATGGTGCTAGGCACTTGACTCTGATCGGGTCTGGCAGGGTTGCGAACAACACGGAACTCAAGGAACCTCCCAACCGCCGGGTCTTGCGAGTTGCCTGAGAGGGCTTGAGCCAACGTCAGGTCATTGGCAACTCGTTTCCCGTCTTGGTGCTCGGCGAGGTTGACCATGTGGACTTTCGTTCCGATCTTGTAACGGGAGAAGTCAATGACGATGTCGTAGCGCTCTGCGATACCTTGCTCGTCCAGTTGGGTCAGTGCCACGGGCTGCGGAAGCAGGTTTCCGTCGTTCGCAATCTGAATCATCTGCGAGCCGTCGCTCAGCGAGAGTTTGAAGAAGCGCGAGACCGAGGCGTTCAGGATGCGGAAACGATACTTGCGCCGCTCAACCTCGAAGTACGGCTTATAGACGAGGTTGCAAGTCATCACGTCGCCGAGGAATCCGTCGAAGTCGAAGATGTCCATGGCGAGTTGACCGTCCTGATCCCAAGCCTTGTCAGCCAGCATCAGGTTGATGTCGTAGTCGAGGTTGCCCCAAGCCTTGCCGGTCTCGGCTGCCTGACCGCTGGGCAATCTCAGGTTAACGCCGTCGTTGATGTCCTCTGCACCGCGATCAAGGCCGCTGTAGAGGTTGAACATGCCAGCGTTGCCCTTATACACGTTCTGCGAGGTGAAGCTGAACATGTGATCGTGGAACCAGTGGGTGCTCATCGTCTCGCGCCAGTCGCCCGGGATTTTCGTGATCCCGCCAGCATCCGTGGGGCTGGAAGCTTTGGGGTCTGTCGCGGTCGTGTTGACGGTATTCAGCCCCGCCAGCACGATGGGATAGTGATAATCGTAGAACTGGTTCGGGAAGAAGAAGGCTCCCGTGAAGCCGTCGTTCTCCGCCCCGTGGTGGCCGTTGTGCTCGTGGGTCGAGATGGTGTGAATACCGAAGCCGCCGTTCTGGTTTATATCCGCCGGGAGTTTATTGTGGTGGCGGAAGATAATAGGCTCCATGTACCGGCCAACTAAAAGCTTGGGCGGCAATGTCCCGTTGAATGTCCAGAGCTTGAGATTGCTTTGATCCGGCAGGAGCGGGTGGAAACGCGGCGAGAAAGGATCCGCAGCGTTGATGCCCGAATTTTTGATTGCCGGGACAGTCGGGTTGTAGATCGTGTTGACCTTCGCACCCTCCTGCGTGACGCGCGTGCCGATGACGGGGGGGAACCTGCCAAACTGCTGGTGTGCCCAGATCGGTCCCGGAGGGCGACCTTCGATGGGGCCGGTGTCACCAGGTTTCGTATTTTCCAACGCGGGGTCCAGAAGTTGCTGGGTCTGATTGGACTCCGCTGTGGGGGTGGGCGTCAGTGTCGACACCGGGGGGCGCGGCAAGACATCGAAGCGCGGCATGGGCTGTGTAAATGCCTGCACGCCGAACAGCGGACTTGGCGGCAACCCCGTCGGAATGTTAGCCCTGCCCATGCGAGCCATGCTGGACGAGGCTGTGGTGGCAGTTGTATCTGCGGGGGCAGAGGCGGTTGTATCTTGGGGGACGGCGGTCATATCAGTGCCGACCATGGTCTGGGCGAAGGGACTCAAGCCGTTCATCGGGAGCAGCAATCCGCCCGCCGAGATAAGCCCCCATCTGATCAAGTCGCGCCGGGTGACCTGCCCCTGCGAGTGAGCTTTGATAATCTCCTGACGATTCCTGCGCGCATTCTCGGCTTCCCTGAGCCGCGCCTTCGACGACTTCTCAGTTAGCCAAAAGTAACTGTCGCTCATTATTTTCTCCTTCTGACGAGGTGTCTGCATCCGAGGATTAAGTGTAGTCCCCGGCGAGGGCAAAGTTTGGGAAGTCCGTGAAATCCCAATAGGTAATTGATTCAGTTAATCCGGTGAATTCCTAGCGATTTAATCACCAGCGGGAACGAACCAAACAGGCGATTGACGCAACTTGACAGTTTGTCCGGTGGATTTAACTGTTAGGTCGCCTGCTCGATGAACTCGCTTCCTTGAAGCCGCTCTCTCAGAGCTTTTCAGACATCAGTCGCAAGGCCAACTGTCATTCACGGTAGCTGTCATTAATGGATGAGTTACTACTTTTGTCTGAGGGCTACTCTTAAGAGTTTAGATGACACCGTTGAAGATACATGGCTTGAGGATGAGAGCGCATCGTCGAATCCTGCCTTTTTTAATGGCAAGAAGTTGCCATCTTTTGCCGGATGGGGCTGGGTGATTTATGCCACTACAAGCGACATGAAATGCTCCCGTTCCGCTTTGAAGTCGCGGAAGTTATGGCCGGGAATTTTGGTTTGCGGCGTGTTCCTGCGGATAGGGTGCGACTTGGAGATAACCGGACGTGAGGTCTGATGATGGCCGGAGAGCGGTGGGATTGATGAGCCGTGTAATATTAAAATGTCGCGGATTCCGCACGGCGGATGTAATCTTACTAAAGAGGATGCGCGCTCGTGGGTGGTTTTGCCAGACCGTGCGCGTGTGCGTAGACGAGCAACTCCAGACGACCACAGACGCCGAGCTTATTGTAGATTGAGGTGAGATGATGGGAGACGGTCGTCTCGCTGATAAATAGTCTCTCTGCAAGCTGTTTGTTTTTGAGTCCCTCACCGACAAGTGTGATGACTTCGCGTTCTCGCGCCGTCAAAGTGGCGATGCTTTTGGCTTGCGGGTCTCGCTTTTTTGATTCGCGTGAGCGCGATACTTCAGCCAGCAGGCTCATGATGAGCGAGTTGTCGAACCAGACCTCTCCCGCATCAACTTTCTCAATCGCCTTCAAAACCACCTCAGCTGCCTTCTTCTTATGCACGAGTCCGACTGCGCCGAGTTGCGCTGCCTGACGATGCGCCTCGTAATCCTGTGTGCCTGTCAGCACGAGGACACGGACGTTGCTGGCGACCGCGAGCAGTTTCGGCAGGAGATCGAGTCCGCTGTCCGGGTCGAGATCAAGGTCGAGGAGAATAATGTCGGGTTGCTCACGCGCTGTCACGGCCAACGCGTCGGCGGCGTTCGACGCCTCGCCGACGACCTGCATCGTCGAGCGCTTTTTAATCAACGCACGCAGTCCGGCACGTACCACTTCGTGGTCATCTATGATAATGATGCGGATAAACTTCGCTCCGCTGGGGGCAAGGGACATGGCGTGTTTTGGATCCTCAAATGCGAGAGCTTTTGATGTTGTCGGGGGTTGTCACCGTTTCGATTGCAATTCGACCGGCGGATGACCGACCCAAGCGACGATGCTCTGTGATAGTGAGGTTAAAACAGGCATGCCATCAAATTCGTTAATGCTCGACACGGTGAGGTCACCGTCATGCGTCTTCCCGAAGAAGGGAGTATGGTGCTGGCGGCTTAACGATGCTCCATGAATTTTATTAACAGTACGCGACTGCGTATTTCGTCTTAAAGAGAATAGCGCAGATTGCTTCTGATAGCGATAATGTTGCGATAAGGATGTTGAAAAGCGCGTCAGCATGAAGGGGTTTCCCAAAGTAGTTCTAAAGGAGTGAAGAAACGCCTTGGATAAAAGGCGCGCCGTCAAGTTGATGTTATGAGAAACCGTGCGCTTTTGATGCCGGAAGGATTGTCAAGAGCGTCGAGGCTTCCCAGCGAGGTGCAATTAAATCTTGCGCGAACAATCGAGTCCGAATTGTCTGGAAGATGAACAACGCGCGCATCCTATTCCAAGCAACTGTCGCTGTCAATATCAAGAGAAAAGCTGAATAGGGCGCGGATTGCAATAAATATACGATAGCTGTTATACAGGTGTTACAATAGTTGCCAGACGTTAGGAATTTGGTGCGCCACCCCAACCATCTCTCACGACCTCGTTAGCTAAACCTGCCTCTGAGGGAGGTAATAGGGTCGCAGATTCCTTCCCCGTTGCGCGCACGATAAATAGTCAGAGAACCGGAATATGCCTAGAGTGAGCCGTGCCTTACTATTTCGTTATGTGACCGCCGTTTTGGCTGTCTCGCTAATGTTGCTTGTGAGATTGTTATTAGCGCCCTACATCGGAAGAGAGTCTCCCTTCCAGTCTCCATTCCTCTTGTTCTTGATCGCCGTCATGCTCAGTGCTCTCTATGGGGGATTTGGGCCGGGGCTGCTGGCAACCATCCTGTCCGCGCTTGTCGCCGACTACTTTTTTCTCGCGCCGGTAGGCTCGATCTTTTATGGCGACATCGGACATCATATCCAACTAATTCTATTCGTCCTCGAAGGCTCCGTCATCACTTCACTTTTCGTATCGCGCAAACGAGTCGAACATAGATTATGGGCCGCTCATCAGGCTTTGGAAGAGAGAGTCAGGGAACGCACGCGCGAGCTTTCCGAGGCCAACGCGTCTCTCACCGAGCAGGTCGCAGAGCGCGAACGAATTGAGGAAGCACGATACGCGAGCAATAACATCCTGCGCGCCATTATCGAAGGAACAACCGATGCCATCTACATGAAAGACCTCGATGGCTGCTATCTTACAATCAATTCGGCTGGGGCGGCAGTTCTGGGGAAGCCATTTGAAGAGATTATCGGTCAGGACGACATGGAACTGTATTCGCCCGACACGGCACGCTTGCTGATGGAATGCGACCGCCGGATTATTGCATCTGGCAGAACTCAAACATTTGAAGTCACGGCTACGTCAGCCGCAGGCATCACGCGCACCTATCTTTTGACTGAAGGAGTTTACACCAATCCTCAAGGTAACGTCGCGGGTCTGATTGGTATCTCACGCGACATCACGGAACGAAAACAGATCGAGGTGGAACTGGCCGAGGCGCGCGACGCGGCGCTGGAGTCGGCGCGTCTGAAATCGGAATTCTTGGCGAACATGAGCCACGAAATTCGCACGCCGATGAACGGCATCATCGGGCTGACCGGACTGTTGCTCAATACTGAACTGACTCCAAAGCAGCGTCAATTCGCTCAGGACATTCAGTCCAGCGGCGATGCGTTGCTGACCATCATTAACGACATCCTTGATTTCTCGAAGATCGAAGCCGGAAAGTTGAAGTTCGAGAGCTTGGACTTTGACCTCCATGCCACGCTCGAAGGCGCTATCAAATCTTTTACCGAACGTGCAGAAGATAAGGGGCTTGAACTGGCTTCACTCGTCTATCGAGATGTTCCGACAAAGCTTCGCGGCGACCCGCTGCGAGTGCGGCAGGTGTTGACCAATCTCATAGGCAATGCGGTGAAGTTTACGAAACACGGCGAAGTTGTTCTGCGCGTCACAAAGGAATACGAGACGGGTACACATGCCATAGTTCGCTTTGTTGTCAGCGACACGGGCATCGGTATTTCCGCAGCCGCACAGCGGAGGCTTTTCCAAGCTTTCACTCAGGCGGATGGTTCGACGACGCGCAAGTACGGCGGCACAGGTCTCGGATTGGTCATCTCCAAGCAACTCGTCGAATATATGGATGGGGAAATCGGTGTGGAGAGCGTCGAAGGCAGAGGCTCAACCTTCTGGTTCACGGCGAAGTTTGAGAAGCAGTTCGACGAGCTTGAGCCACTGAAATCAATCTCGAAGGAACAGCATGGCTATCAACCCTCCCAATCTTCATCCGTTCCAACGTCGCAGCACACGGCAGAACGGCGACGAGACCTTCGCATTCTCGTCGCCGAAGACCAACTCATCAATCAGAGAGTGGCTTTGCACCAGCTTCAAGAATTAGGCTATCAGGCCGACGCGGTGGCTAATGGTCAGGAAGTGCTCGAAGCTTTGAAAAAAAGCGCCTACGACATCATCCTGATGGACTGCCAAATGCCTGAGATGGATGGCTACGAAACGACTGCGGAGATACGACAGCGCGAAGGCGCATCGAAACACATTCCGATTATCGCACTCACGGCTCATGCTTCCGAGGAAGTCCGTCAAAAGTGTCTGGCGGCAGGGATGGACGACTACGTGGCAAAGCCGGTCAAGTCTAAAACCTTGGAGAAGGTGCTTGAGCACTGGATCGCGCGGCCTGTGCGCCCGGCCCGCGCCGGAGCGCAAAACCCGAGCGCACAGGATAGCTCGCCGCTTGAGCGGATCGTCGCTCCAGAGGTGCTCGCCAGCTTTAGAGAAGCGCAGTCGGAAGGTGAAACCGAATTGATGACCGAATTGATTCAGATATATTTACGCGACACGCGACCGCTGCTCGCCAGATTAGAAAGCGCTTTCGAGCAGGGAAACGCGCCCGTCGTCCAGAGGGAGGCGCATGGACTCAAGGGCACGAGTGCGATTCTCGGAATTACACGGATGGCTGTGCTCAGCGGCGAATTGGAGAATGACGTGATAAATGGGTCGCTCGAAGAGGCCCGGTCGCTAATGATTGAACTCAAACAGGAATTCAAGTGCCTCGATGAAGCGTTCGGATTCGAGCGAACGGAGCGCTCCCCCTCCGAAAATCAGGACGCGCCCCCGGTCGAGTAGGTGCATTCGACGGGCAGAAGGCAACTGAGCAGATTCTTCAACAGGACGAGATTAATCGGCTTCG
>CAXTRQ010000134.1:0-16744 GCA_964246705.1 uncultured Pyrinomonadaceae bacterium | reverse complement strand
CGACGCAGGTGATGACGCGCGTACGGGAGGCATTCGGAGTCGAAGTCCCTTTGCGCGCGTTGTTCGAGAAGGGCACTGTAGCTGAATTGGCGGTGGTCGTTGAAGAGATGTTGATAGAGGAGATTGACGAGTTGAGCGAGGATGAAGTCAAAGAGTTATCGCAGAAGGAGGACGAAGATTTGAGGAGATTGTCTGAAGACTCTTGAAGCAAGTTTTAATGATGTGCAGGGCAAAACTGATCGTCGTGCGATCCGCCGCGCATGCTCGGCGAAGGCTTGGGGGCAGGCGCGGGCGTTCATCATCCGAGAGCCTTAACAGTTCAAGGCGTTGGTGAGAAAGGTGTGTGGGCATGGCTGAAGGTCGTCTGGTTGACGATTATTTAAACTTGAAGATTTGCGTAAAGTTCATGGCGTAAGCGGTGCTGCCCTCGACCTTGATTTTCCCGGCATAGAATAGCTTGACGCCCTCATTTTCGGGATCGGCGCGGAGGATTTGCAAGTCCTTTTCTGTAATACCGATGACGGCATTGGGATTCCTCGCCGATGCCCCCTCGATCACGACAGGCTGATCTGTTGAGAGATCGATCATGAGAGTTCGCGTCCCCGTGATGTTGATCTGGTAGACCCCTCCGATCTTGTGCGCATCATCGGCATGGCGTTCCAAAGCTCCCTGAATATCTTCGATGAAGAGGTTGATGGGATTATCCTGCTGCGGCGCGTCGCGGGGAATTTTGCGAACGATGTAGTTGTCCAAAACCAGGATGTCGAGGTCGCAGTTCAAGAAGAAGTTAAGAGCCTGCTCGGGGGTTTCGACGATGGGCATGCCGCGCTTGTTGAAGGAGGTATTGAGCAAGACGGAGATGCCTGTTTTCTCTTTGAAGGCGCGGAGCAGCGCGTAGTATTTGGGAGATGTGGAGGCCGTCACCGTTTGGATTCTGGCGGATCGGTCATGATGCGTGACGCTCGGGATCACCAGTTGCCACGCTGGTCTGACCGGGGCGACGAGCAGCATGTAGGGGCTTTCATAGTCACAGTCAAAGTAGATGGAGACATCTTCGGCGAGCACGGAGGGTGCGAAGGGGCGGAAGTCCTCGCGAAACTTGATATTGGAATTGATAAAATCTCGCATCTCGGGGCGTCTGGGGTCGGCGAGGATGCTGCGATGTCCGAGCGCTCTGGGGCCGAACTCCGCGCCGTCTTGAAACCATCCGACGGTCTTGCCCGCGGCTAACAGTTCCGCCGTCTGTTGAATGTAATCGTCGCTTGCGGCGTAACTCACGGAGTCCTGATGCGCGTCGAGCGTCTCGGCGACCGCAGGGCTTCGATAGGTCTTGCCCAACGCCATCGAGCCGTGATGACGAACCCGCTCCTGCTTGAGCACCTCCATCCAGCCGTAATACGCGCACCCGAGCGCCAAGCCGTTGTCTCCCGCCGCCGGTTGAATGTAAACGTCTCTGAATTTCGATTCAGTCAAAATGCGCTGGTTGGCGACCGCATTCAAAGCGACCCCGCCCGCGTAGGCCAGATGCTCCGACGGTGCGAGTTCGTAACGCGCGTCGATAACATAGAGGATGGCGCGCTCGACCTCTCTCTGAACCCAGTAGGCGATGTCGGCGTAATACTGAAAATCTTTTTTGAACTGCTCGTAATTGCGGCAGGGCCGCTTGAAGTCGCCGATCCAATCGTAGCGGACAAAGGCTCTCCCATCCTTCAAGTCGAAGATCTCAAAATCGTAGATGCCGGGACGCCCGTAGGGCGCGAGTCCCATGAGTTTGCCGGGGTCTTCAAAGCCGCTAAAGACGTACATGCTGGCGGCCAGATACATCCCGCCGATGGAGTGCATAGTCGTGTTGGGATGCATCGAGTAGTTTTTGATGCTCGTGCCCCAGAGAGAAAAATCTTTGTGAGCGGTCATCACTTTGTTATCTTTGAAAATATAATAACTGTCTTTCTCAAAATACAGGTGTTGCAGGTCGGCAATCGGGTTTTCGGGAAGAATCGCGCCCGCCAGATCGGTGCAATCATCGAAACTGCTGCCGCATCCGTCGATGATCAGAATCGAGGCTTCGTTGAAGGGCGACGTGCCGATGGCGCTATAGGCGTGGGCCAGATGATGCGAGATCGCCACGACGGGCACGGTTTCGTTGAGCGTGCGCGCTCCTTGCCACCATTCGTTGCCGTGCTTGAACATTCCGAAGTTCGCATTCTGCACGACGAGAGAGAGATCGTGATAAGCGATGCCCTCGGCCTCAAGGCAATATGTGATCGCATCGGTATCGTTGCCGCCGTCATGCTTGCGCCGCGTGATCCGTTCCTTCTCGATCGCGACGCAGATGCGACCATCTTTGAGCAGGCAGGCCGAGCCATCGTGTGAGAGACCCGTGCCCAAGACATAGATGGGTTTTCCACTCTTTATCATTACAATCCTATCCGGCGCGCCTTACGCCCGGTTGATTGATAAGGCGCGTTGAAAATTAACAGCCATGAATTGAGGTGAAAATTTGGTGATTTAACCTTCGAGAGAAGCCTCAAACCGGAGTCTGAACTGCGAGCAAATATAGCAAAGGTTGCGTCAACTATGAAACAGGCAGAGGCGTCGCACGTCGCGCGCGGCTGTGGCCTTACGCCGAACGCTCTCCCATCAGACTCTGGCGGGGCGATGCCTGCCCTGAATTCATGTAAAATGCTTTTCGTGCGCCACCCGAATCGAGCCAGCGCGGCGGCGCAATCCTCTCCGGATGCGCTTTCGCCAGACGAGCGCGCGCCGCACCCGTCTGCGCTGGCCGGACACGCACGGAGCCATACTGTCAAGCGCAGGGTTCGTTCTTATCTAAGAAGCGCAGGGTTTCAGCCTTTATCAAAATTCATGACGGTCAGCTTGAGCGACACCATGGAGATGCGCGGATGCCTAAAATTCACTTGCCCGAAAATAACAGTTCGATAGCGGCCCCCGAAGGGAGCACACGCACCTTCGCAGCGATCATCGTGGCCGTCATCGCGCTCTTTGCGACGCTGGCAATTTACCTGCAAGTTCCCCCGTCCCCGCTGCCTGAGAGCGCGCCGCCGGACAGTTTCTCCGCCGGACGCGCGATGAAACTCCTCCACGTCATCGCGCGCAACCCGCACCCTCTCGGTTCCGCCGAACACGACGCCCTGCGCGATTATATCGTCCATGAATTGAACGCCCTCGGGGTTAGTGCGGAAGTGCAAAAAGCCACCGTGGTTAACGAACGCAGGGTCAGCCCCTATCGCGTGGGAACGGTTCAAAACATCATCGCGCGACTGCCGGGCACAAGCCCTAGCCGGACAGTCCTGCTCGTCGGGCATTACGATTCCGCCCCGAACAGCCCCGGCGCGAGCGACGACGGTTCCGGGGTGGCCGCGCTGCTGGAGACGGCGCGCGCCTTGAAATCCGCGCCGCCTCTGAAAAACGACGTGGTTTTTCTCTTCACCGATGGGGAGGAAGCGGGTTTGTTAGGCGCGGAAGCTTTCGTCGGCGAGCACTCCACGGCGAAAAATGTCGGGGTCGTCCTGAATTTTGAAGCGCGCGGCAGCAGCGGCCCAGTCGTCATGTTCGAGACGAGCGACCGGAACGGATGGCTGATACGGGAATTTGCGAGAGCCGCACCGCAGCCGGTCGCCAATTCACTCAGCTACGAAATATACAGGCGGCTACCGAACGATACGGATTTAACGGTCTTCAAAAGGGCTGGCTTAGAAGGGCTGAACTTCGCTTACATAAATCAACTTAACCACTATCACACGGCAGCCGACAGCGTTGAAAATATCGACCCGCGCAGCCTTCAAGGGCAAGGCTCCGTTGCGCTCGCGCTGGCGCGCCATTTCGGAACTCTGGAGATAGGTCGTCACGAGACGAGCAACGCCGCTTACTTCAATCTCCTCGGCCCCGTTTTGATCCACTATCCTCAATGGTTGGTCGTGCCTTTCGCCATGCTGGCGGCGCTACTCTTCGTCGGAACGGTCGTGCTCGGCTTTAAGCGCGGGAGATTGAGAGTTCGCGGCATGGGGCTCGGATTCCTATTGTTGCTCGTGTGCGGACTGGCCTCCTCGCTGGTCGTGAACTTGATGGGGTGGGCTATCGGCGCGCTGCATACGGGTTATGACTTCGTTCCATGGGGCGACGTTTATCATGGCGGCTGGTACATTCTCGGCTTTGTCTTTCTGACGTTTGCCATCTCGACGGCTCTCTGTCAATGGTTTCGCAGGAGATCGGATATCTACAGTCTGAGTGTCGGCGCGTTGATCTGGTGGGTGGTGCTGGCGGTCGCCACGGCTATCAGCACGCCGGGGGCCAGCTACCTTTTCACTTGGCCGCTCCTGTTCGCTTTAATCGGACTTTGTATCCTGTTCACTTCAACAGACGGAGGGCGTGTGAAGCTGCTGTCCGTGCTCGCCGTCTGCATCATCCCCGGAATAATTCTCCTGGCTCCCATCATCGATCAACTTTTCGTCGCGCTCACGATTGCGGCGGCGGGGATCATCATCCTTTTTGAAGTCCTGCTCCTCGGGCTTTTGTTGCCACACCTTGATGTGCTGGCGAGGGCTGGGAGATGGTTTCTGCCCGGCGCATGTGCGCTGATCGCGGCGGGATTGATTCTGTGTGGGCTGCTCAACGCAGGTTTCGACCGCCTCCATCCGAAGGCGGACAATGTTTTCTACGCCCTAGACGCCGATACCGGAACAGCCATGTGGGGCAGTCTCGACCAAAAACCTGACGAGTGGACGGCGCAATTCTTCGGGACAGGAGCGGAAAAAGGCACTTTCGCAGATTTCTTCCCGCTCGTTAAGCGCACGTTTCTGAAGGGTTCCGCAACGCCCTCCGCACTGCCTCCGCCGCAGGTTGTCCTCCTCGACGACCGAACCCAGCAGGGAATCCGCACCCTCCAACTTCGTATCACTTCACCGCGCGGGGGCGCGCTTCTCTCGGTCTATGTTGATGCGAGTACCGAGGTGGTCGCATCATCGATCAATGGCAAGCCTATCAAGTTGGATGATACCGGAGCGGGTAACGGCTCCAAAGGCGCTTGGGGAATGAATTATTATGGCTTCCCGCAGGAAGGCGCAGAATTGATACTCAGCTTCAAAACAGATCAGCCAGTGAAATTACGCGTTGATGATCGAACTTATGGACTGCCATATCTTGCAGAAAAACCCGTCGCCGGCAGGCCGGAGTACATGATCCCGACGCCATCCACACTCAGCGATGTCACCCTCGTGTCCAAGTCATACACTTTCTAACTTTCAACACCGCACCCTACTGAACTGAACCCTGTTCCTTGAAAGCTATTCGGAAAGTCGCGAAGCTCTGATCGTCACCGACGGCAGAGCAGACTTCGCCCTCAAAACAGACGACAACAGCACAAAAGTTAAAGGCGGCTTGAGTGTGCCAATCTTGTAAGTTTCGATTTAGCCTATCTACTCGCTTGAACTCACGAAAAGAGCTTTGGTTGCGGGCTTGGTGAGGTAGATTAAAGGCGCGAAGTAGATCAACGCTATCGTCGCTAGTATTGCCCAATACCTGAGTCCCAATCCGCCGCTGAGAAAATCAAACAGGAACCAAGCAGCATGTATGAGCACGACAAGCAGGGCGATGTAGAGCCAGGATTTGCGCGACCACTCCTTGCGTCTGAATAGCCCGACGCTCGCCACCATAGATATTAATCCGCTAGTCGCCAGCGCCGCGCCGGAAAGGAGAAAGCGTTGGCGCAGGAGGGCAGCATCGGTCGCGGCACCCTGCCCGTTTGCTCTCCGGTCTGCGACAGGTCGAGATGCTGGTTCGCGGGTCAGAAACATGGGGATTGAGGCGACAACATAAAGTGTGCCTAGTAGGAATATCAACACCGCTAATGTTCTGAGAATTTTCATGCTTCCTCTCCTGTGTGTAGGCGCTTGGCGGTTGTTCCACAGTCATCCGCATAGATACCGGGTGTGAGTCGCCGATGTGACGGGAAACAAAGTAATGCGGACGACCCGGTCGTTGTCATCTCGGTTCCGAGCGCGAACCGTTTCTTTATGCTGAGAGAGCTTTATCGCGGATGAATTTATCTAACTTAAAGCCTTCAGGAATGCTCCCACGTTGCTCGACAAAGATGAAATGAAACAAGTCGTAGAGGATTAAGGCGCGTTTAGAAGTGACCGGCCCTTGAGCGCCGTGAAACGTGTGATAAAACTTCATCTCGTGTTTTTCAGCATAATTATCGGGTAGAGTGGAGTCGCAGTATTCGTTGAAGTTAGTTAAGAAGCTACGCCCTGAGGAAGGGAATCCGACCTTTTTGCGCAGGACGGCATTAATCGTTATCTCGCCGTATGAGTCTATCGCCACTTTTTTCAAAATATACTTCTTGATGCCGGTGCGAACATTGACCTTGTAGGGGATGGGCAGGCTATTAGTGAACTCGACCAAAGCGTTATCTAAGAACGGCACGCGTATCTCCAGATTTGATGCCATCGCGTACTTGTCAACTATGTGCAGATGATTATGTACGAGTTGAGATGATAGATTGAATGGAAAAAGGCCCGCCAGATACTCGTCGTCGTTTTTAGCCGAGCTTAACAAATTTATGTATTCGATCAACTCATCGCGGGGTGTTAGGTCGAGCGACGTGACTTTCGCCAATCCGGCCTGCAATCTATCCACTTTTGATTTTCGTTCCAGATAATCTGTATAACCGCCAAACAATTCGTCCGCGCCTTCGCCGTTGACGCAGACTTTAACCTTTTGTCCGATTCGCTTGCATAATAAGAACAGGGGCAACCCAAACAAGGTGCTTGGCTGCTCCTCCGCGAGCACGCACTCGGCGATGCTTGCCATCGAGTCCTCAAAGCCTGTAAGCACTTCGTAGTGCATGGAATTAATGTTGTTTGAAATCGCCCGCGCTTGGGTTATGTCCGGGGTGTCCGGGGTGTCGGAGATGGTGAAGGAGAGAATCGGGTCAGCGTAATGCTGCGACATTTCCAGTGCGAGCAGGGTGGAGTCAATGCCGCCGGAAAGAGTCAGGCCGATATCCACGTCGGCCACTAAATGGCTGCTCACCGCATCGGCCAGCAGAACACACAGCCTGCCCGCCGCTTCATCGAAGCTCAGAGACGCGTTCTCGGCGAGCGAAAGCTTGTAATACTGCTTGAGAGTGGTGGTAATCTCTGTCCCATTTCTTTCAATCCACATGTAATGGCCGGGCGGCAGAGATTCCACCCCCTCGAAGTAGGTTTCGTTTCCAAATGCGTGCCCCAAAATCGCCACATGACATAACATCTCCCGATTAATGTTGATCGGCAAGGCGGGGCACTTGAGCAACGCTTTTATTTCAGAAGCGAGCAGGAATAACTGTCTCTCTTTGAGGAACGTGTAGTAGAGCGGCTTGATGCCGTGCGGGTCGCGCGCCACGAAGAGTTTGTTACCGTCGGCGATGGCGAATGCATACATGCCCCGCAGATGCTCCACGCATTGCGCGCCATACTCCTCATACAAGTGAATGATTACTTCCGTGTCAGTGGTGGTCGTAAAACGGTGCCCTTTTGCAATTAAGTTCTGCCGAAGCTCTCGATAATTATAAATCTCCCCGTTGAAGACAATACATTTGTCGCGCGTTTCGTTATAAATCGGTTGGTCGCCTTGTTCCAGATCAATGATGCTCAGTCGGCGCACTCCAAGATCAATATCTCTGTTGCTGAAATATCCTTCACCATCCGGCCCGCGATGGTAGAGGGCTGCGTTCATCGTTTTAATGAGGTGCGGCTCTCTATCTCCGACGACACACGCTATGCCACACATGCTTTTCTCCCGAAGATTGTTAATTCGACTGATCCCGCTTGTAGGCCGGTTACCATATCACAACTTTGACGCTAAAATTGAAGACCGATCTCGGAGAGTTCATGGGCTGTTGCGCCGCCTTCGGCAAGCGCCTCTGGCTGCGCGCGGATACTGCACGCCACACAATAAAGTGGCGTATTAGTGAAAAGTAGGCGAGAACTCTATGGCTTTCACCAAATGTGAGGGAGAATCCGTCGTGAAGCGATTCTGGTTTGAATGTCTCCACCCGGGAACGCGGCGCGCGTCGTTAACAAGAACTGTAATTGCTCATGGCGTGGGTTGTGCTATAATCCGCGCCCTCGATTGTTCCTTATATCTATCAACTGCCCCGGCGTGCGGAATGCCAAGTGCAACGTGAGGTTTTATAAGGAGACCGGCAAAGTCCCTCGCCAGCGTCCTCGTCGCGCCAAGTCTCTGACTTGCAGAGCTTCATATATCCAGCCACACCGCTTCACCAAACGGCGTGGTGACCCGATCCATGGCAGTCAAGTACGATACTGAACGAGGCCGTCCACCCTTCGCGGGCGGTATGCGCATTTGAACTGCGGCGCGCGCTCTTCAGCCCGTCGCCCCTTCAGACGACGGTCGCCGCCAACACCACCGAAGCGTCCCGGTATCTTCCAACGCTCGGCATGCCCACGCACATGGCTCACTCGCCCCATTTCATGTTTCCCACTATCCGCCGCGGGGCTGACTCTCAAAAGGGTTCCTCGTGCCCAACAGGCGTCGCGGCACGCGAGAGGTGCGCGCAGGTGTCATGAAACAGCCGAAAATCCTGTTGCTCGACTGCCACCCTGAGGGCGGCGAGGCTGAAACTCTGTGGGCGATCCTCGCGCCCACCTTTTCCCCAAAAGAACAACTCCGGCTCTCAACGCACGCGGTCGACTTCCCCGGCGACCGTCGCGACGAGCATAGTGATTTCGAGCCTGATCTCGTCTTTGTGACGCTGGACTGCGAACGATTGGCGAGCGCCGCCGGGCTGGTCGAGTCGCTCAAGCGGGAGCAGCCCACAACGGCGCTCATCGTAGTCGTCGGGGCGTGCGACCCCGAAGAGGTACTCGAACTGTTGCGGGCCGGGGCGTCCGACTTCATCACGCCGCCGCTCTGCGGCATGGGTGTCCTGCCGCGCGTCTGGCGACAACTCGAACAGTCGGCGCGGCGCGGCGACGTGGTGCACGAAATCAAGGGGCGTATCGGGATCGGACGGCTCATCGGCGGGGCGGCGAACTTTGTCGCCGAGATCAAAAAGATTCCGCTCGTCGCGCGCTCGGACGGCAGGATTTTAATCACCGGCGAGACGGGCACGGGCAAGGAGATGTGCGCGCGCGCCATCCACTACCTCAGCCCGCGCGCCGCGCGCCCCTTCGTCCCCGTCAACTGCGGGGCCATCCCCGTCGAGTTGGTCGAGAACGAACTGTTCGGCCATGAGCGGGGCGCTTATACCGGCGCGAACTCCACGTATCACGGCCTCATCCACGAGGCCGAGGGCGGCACGCTCTTCCTCGACGAGATTGACTGCCTGCCGCTACTAGCGCAGACGAAGCTCCTACGCTTTCTGCAAGAGCACGAGTACCGGCCACTCGGCTCGTCGCGCGTGCGGCGCGCGGACGTGCGCATCATCGCCGCGTCGAACGTTGATTTGGAAGAGGCCGTCCGCGAGGGGCGCGTGCGCCGCGATCTCTACTACCGCATGAACATCATCCCGCTCGCGCTTCCACCCCTGCGCGAGCGGCGCGAAGACATCCCCTTGCTCGCGCGCCACTTCCTCGCCGAGTACGCGGACGAGTTCGACCAGCCGACGACCGACATCTCTACAGACGCGATGGAGGCGCTCGTTTCGTACAACTGGCCGGGCAACGTGCGCGAGTTGGAGCACACTATCGAGCGCGCTGTGATGCTCTGCGGCGCGGAGGTCATCGGCAGCAGCGACATCTCTCTACCCGGCTGCGCGGCGGCGAACGCGCCGGAGTCTTTCCGGCAGGCGAAGGCGCGAGTCGTCGCGCAGTTCGAGCGCAACTACGTCGAGCGGCTGCTCGTCTCTCACGAAGGTAACATCAGTTCTGCCGCCCGCGCCGCCCGTAAGAATCGCCGCGCCTTCTGGCAGCTCATCCGCAAACATCAGATAGACGTGCGGCGCTTCAAAGCCCCCGCCCTCTGAAGTAGGACAAACGCCGACGCGCTTAGGACAAAATCGTCCGACGCGACTCTCGCCCGAATTCCATAGCCTTACAGCCCGCAGCGAACCCGCGCGCCGCCGCGCCGCTACGCCGCCCTGTGACAAATTTGACCGAGCCTCGCCGCCGCATTGCGGCGAAATGCGGCCCCGTTGCGCGTGGCCGTAAAGTTGCCATCGCATGGGGCAAGGCAGAGGCTCGCGTGTCAATACGGTATGTGCACAACCGACAAGTCAAAAATCGCCCGGCAGGTCTTGTCCTACCTGTCGGAGAACGTCGGGGCGCAGGATACCTTCGAGGGCATCGTCGAGTGGTGGCTGCTCGAACAGCGGATCAGGCAGCGCGCCGCCGAGGTGCGCGAGGTGCTCAACGAGCTATCCGACCGCAAGCTAATAGTCGAGCGGACGGGACGCGACGCGCGCACGCGCTACCGCATCAACCCCCGCAAAGTGAAGGCCATCCGCGCCATGCTGGAGCAGCCCGAGGGCAGCGGCGTGTGAGCCGAGTGGCGAGCGCGCCCGGCCACGCGCTATCGGCGGCGGACGCGCCGCCTGCGCTCATAAAATTTTCGAGCTTGAGTTCAAGCTCCACACCCGGCGACGAGTCGGCCGGGCGGTTTGCCGATGGAGGAATTAGAGCATGCCGATAGCGCCAACCTATCCCGGTGTTTACATTCAGGAAGTCCCCAGCGGAGTGCACACCATCACGGGCGTTGCGACCTCCATCGCCGCGTTCATCGGCCGAGCGACCAAAGGCAAGATGAATAAGGCGACGAGAATCCTGAGCGTCTCGGACTTCGTGCGCACCTTCGGCGAGCCGCATCCGCTGAGCGACCTCGCCAACAGCGTCCGTCTCTTCTTCACCAACGGCGGGACGGACTGCTACGTTATCCGCATCGCCAACGGCGCAGTCCCGGCCTCCGTCACGCTCAGGTCTTTGACTGGGCAGAACGTGCTCGTCGCCAAAGCGAAGGCCGAGGGCGAGTGGGGCAACACGGTGCGTCTGGAGGTTGACTACAAGACCGCCAACCCAGACGACACCTTCAACCTGCGCGTCATCCTCGAAGAGAAGGGCGTCGCTACGGCAACTGAGAGCTTCGCGAACCTCTCGATGGACCCCTCCTCGCCGCGCTACGCGCCGAGCCTCGTCACGCAAAGCTCCGAGATGATTGACCTGACGGCCACGCCGGGCCTCGTCGCCGACTCGGCCAACGTCGAGCGCAGCATGGCTGGCTTCTCGCTCGGCCTCCGACCGCTCGGCACGACCGGCGTGGACGTGTTCAACGTCCTCAGCCCGCTCGTGGACACGGTCAATCCAGCCGACGCCAAGTCTCAATTCGACATCAGCGTCAATGGCAGCCAGTTCGTCAACGTCCAGTTGCGTGGTGCTGCCGCGCTCTCCAACAACCTCGTCACCCTGCGCAGCGATTTGAAGACGAAAGTCAACACCGCGCTCGCGTCGCAACTCCCGGCCCCGGCCCCGCAGGTCGAGCTGACGATTGACGTGCTGCCGAACGTGGTCGCGCCAGCCGTCACATGGACGCAGGGACGCCGCCTGAGAATCACCTCGGCCAGCGGCGACGTGTCGAGCGTGCGCGTGCGCCGCGCCGCTTCCAACGACATCTCCGAGGCGCTCATGCTCGGCGTCGAACAGGGCGGCATCGAGGTCGTGCGTTGGAGCAACTTCCGTCCCGCGCCTAACGCCACTTTCATCTCGTTCGGCACTTTTACCCCCGGTGCGGCTGGCGTGCCGGGGACGCAGAACCTCGATAACCTCGTTATCATGTCCGAACTGGCGCAGAGCGACATTACGGGCATCACCATTGACGGCACGCCCGTTTCGTTTGGCACCGACCTCCAGACCTCTGGCGCAGCCGACAAGTGGACGAAGAACAAGCCAAGCGCGAGTCCCGCCAACGGCGACAACGACGGCGTGCGCGAGAAGATTGGCATCATCGCCAACAAGATCGGCAGCGCACCCGGACTCATCTACCGGGCTGAGGCGCAGGGCTACCACCTCGGCATCATCGCGCGTAGCGGCACCATCAACCAGCAGCCGACGCTCGCCTTCACCGGCACGGCACCTGCCCCGGCGAACTTCCTCGGAGCCTTCACCGTCAACGTCCGACAATACACGCTCGGCATTGGCGGAGCGGGCGGGACGTTCAGCGCCGCTGGCGTCCCCGGCACTGACGGCACCTTCCCGACTCCCGCCCAGTATCAGGGCAACCCCATTGACCAGAGCGGCTTCTATGCCCTCGACCCCGTAGACCTCTTCAACTTACTGGTCATCCCAGCCGACCGCGAGGTAACCGAGGCGGTGCATCTGAACTTGTGGGGGCCAGCCAGTAACTACTGCGCCTCGCGCCGCGCCTTCCTGCTCGTGGACGCGCCCGCGAGTTGGACGACCCCGCCCGGCACGCTCAACCCGCTGCCGCGCCCCAACATCGTCAACAACACGGCTCGCGTGGACAGCGACATCCGCAGCAAGGTCGTCAAGACCAACTCCGCTGTCTTTTACCCGCGCTTGCTCTTCAGCGACCTCGGCATCGTCAAGCCTATCGGGCCCGCCGGGGCCATCGCCGGACTGATGGCGCGGATAGACTCGTCGCGCGGCGTCTGGAAGGCTCCTGCCGGGACGGAGGCTGACCTACGCGGCATCGTCGGCCTTGAGGTCAACATCACCGACGCCGAGAATGGCGTGCTCAACAAAGTCGGCGTCAACTGCGAGCGTTCGTTCCCTTCAGGCTTGGTCAACTGGGGCGCGCGCACGCTCGATGGCCACGACGACTTCGGCTCCGAGTGGAAGTACATCCCCATCCGCCGGCTCGCGCTCTTTCTCGAAGAATCTCTGTTTCGCGGCACGAAGTGGATCGTGTTCGAGCCGAACGACGAGCCGCTGTGGGCCAAGATCAGGCTCAACCTCAACGCCTTCATGATGAGCCTGTTCCGGCAGGGCGCTTTTCAGGGCAGCACGCCTGACAAAGCCTTTTACGTTAAGTGCGACTCGGAGACGACGACGCAGAACGACCGCAACCTCGGCATCGTCAACATCGAGGTGGGGTTCGCGCCGCTCAAGCCAGCCGAGTTCGTGATCATCAAGATTCAGCAAATCGCGGGCGAGCTGTAGACGCGGAGGAAATGACGCATGGCAAAAGGATTCGTCAAAAACGCTAACCGCTTCGACCCTTACAAGAACTTCAAGTTCCGCGTCAGTTGGGACAACAAGACCGTCCTCGGTGTCAGCAAGGTGAGCGCTTTGAAGCGCACGACTGAGGTCGTTAAGCACCGCGACGGCGGCGACAACAGCACCGACCATAAGTCGCCGGGGCGCACTAGCTACGATGCCGTGACGATGGAGCGCGGCATCACCCACGATCCCGAGTTTGAAAAGTGGGCCAACATGGTTCACCCCTACGCGGGCGACGCGGCGATGGACCTTGTCAACTACAAGAAGGAGTTGACGCTTGAAATGATGAACGAGAAGGGACACATCGTCTACCGCTACTTCCTGCACAACTGCTGGGTCAGCGAGTTCACTTCGCTTCCCGAACTTAACGCCAACGCCAACTCTGTCGCCATCGAGTCCATCAAGATCGAACTGGAGGGCTGGGAGCGCGACCCCGACACGAAGGAGCCGAACGAGGCGGATGCTGTCCCTGCGGCTCCCTAAGCGCACCGCTTAGGGACGAGCGCCCGACGGGGACGCAGCAGCCGCGCCGAAACGCCGATGCAGAACTGGCAGCGACACACGTTCCCGCCGCCCTTCGCGCGCCTCTCGACGGATGCAGGCGCGCGTGGACTGCTGCGGCTTCGCGCCTTCGGGGTGGACGAACGCGACCTCGCCGTGGACTTCGCCGGGACGCCTCGCCCCCTGCTCGTCACGGAAATACTGGAGTTGTGTACGGAGACGGACGGCGACGGCGTGCCACCACCGCGCCGCGATTTCTTCTGGGATTTGACGGTCGGCCAGCGCATCGAGGCTCTGCTCGCGCTCGCTGACGCGGGCGCGGGCGTCTCCGTCGCGCTCCGCTGCTCCGCACCCGACTGTGCGCGGGAACTTGAGCTTGACATCTCGCTCGCTGAGGTCGCCGAACTACAGGACAGACACGGTGATGAAGAGCACGCGACCGTTCGCTTCAGCGACCTCACGCTCCGCCTCCGGCGACCGCGCGGGCGCGACCAGATCGCTTGGCTCGGGCGTCAGTTCGCCGACTCGCGAGAGGCCGCATGCGAGATGATCCGCACGCTCGCCGAGGAAGAGGACGCGGCACGCGCGGCGTGCGAGCGCGAGGCCGAAGATGTGGCACTGGCCGTCAGCGAGGCGATGGAGGAGTTCGATCCGCTCGTCAACTTTAGCTTGCGCGTGCGCTGCCACTTCTGCGGCGCGGAGGCCGCGCACGAACTAGACCTTGAGGAATATGCGCTCTCGCGTCTGAGGCGGGCGCAGGGGCAACTGCTCTCGGCCATCCACCGACTCGCCTCACGCTACCACTGGGACGAGCGGCAGATTTTTTCCGTTCCCCACTGGCGTCGCATGCATTACCTGGCCCTCATAGATGGGGAGGAGAACCTTTGAGCGACTATTTCTCCCACTTGGCGCGCGCGTCGGGACTCGCGGTTGGCAAGCGCCCGACCGCGAGCGGCGTCGCGCCGCACGGTCGCGTCGCCACGGCGTCACACGTTGGCGCGCCGGCGACGCGCGCCACGGTCGCTGCGGGCGCGGCGCCGGGGCCGGCGCACGTCGAGCACATCATCTTCGTTGAACAGCCGCGCGACGCGGCGCGCAGGGCGGGAGAGTTCGAGGGCACGGGCGACGAAACCGCGCGACCCGAGCGCGAGGGTCGAGCAGCCATAGGCACGGGGCGCGGAGAAAGCCCGGTCGGTCGGTCGTCGCGGCGCGAGAGGGGGTCGCGTGAGGATGCGCGACCCGGTTCGCCGGATGACGCGGCGCACAGGCGCACGCGCGCACCGGAGAGTTCTTCAACGGCACGTGAGGTGCGACCCGCGCCACCCGCGCCGGAGGAGGGAAGCATCGGGTTCGTCGTGACTGACGACGCCGGTTGGACGACGCAGGGCACGCGCCGTCCCGAAAGTATCTCGTCAGATGCGGCGGAAGAGTCCGATGACTCGGCGCGCGCGTCGTCACAGGTGCGAACGCACGCGCGCGAGGAGGTTGTCCTCGTCGCTCCGCATGAAAGCCCCGACGCGCGCGGCGCGCGGCAGACGCACGACCGCGCAGACGCTTCAGACGCGCGCGCTCTGGATTCTCTCGACCCGGCGGAAGCCCCCCGCGCATATCTGCGTGAGATCATCGAGTGGATTTCCGCGCCGCCCTCGGCGCAGACGAACGATGAAGAGGAGCGCGTGCGTGCACGGCGCGGCGAGAGAGAAGCCGCCGAGGCGAGCGCCGTGGCGGCCATTGAGATTGTCAACGAACGGGATGTGGCCTCCGCCGCACGCGTGCGTGCCGAGGCCGAGCGCGGGCCGGGGGTGGACGATTTCACTCTCTCAATCGGCTCGATTCACGTCGTCGTCGAGGAGCCGCAGGGGCAAGTCAACGCGCGGCCTGCGCCGCAGTCTCCAACGCCTGCACAGAGCGGGCGCGCGACCGCTGGCGACGACGGCGTCTCGCGTCTGAGGCGGCACTACATCAGAATTTAGCCGAGGTTCACGGGGATGGCGCTGGGCGACACAGGCAAAGCGATTGGCGCGACGACGGAGGCGCTCCGCCTGCGTCTACAGAACCGCACCAGCCTGACCGTCACCGTCGGAAGGCCAGACGAGGGGCAGGGAGTGCGGCGGCTCAACCTCTTCCTCTACGAGATAGTCTTCGACGCTAGTCTCAAGAACGTGCCGCTCGATGACGGTCAGCCCGCCCCCCTGTGGCTCGTCCTGAAGTACATGCTGACGGCCTTCGACGATAGCGGCAACAACGGCGATAGCGACTCGGTGCAGGCTTACGAACTGCTCGGCGAGGGCGCGCGTGCCCTACAGGAGTTGAACTATCTGACAGCGCCCGCTGGCCTGAACCCAAACTATCTCAAGGCTATGACGCCGAACCCCGAAGACCTGAAGATTACTTTCAACGAGGCTTCGCCCGACTTGCTCTCGAAGTTGATGCAAGGCTCAAAGGACAAGTACCATTTGTCGGTCGCCTTCCAAGTGCGCCCCGTCCTCATCGCGCCTGCCGAACCAGCCTCTTACTCCTTGCTCGTCGGCATCAACTATGCGACAACGCCGCCGACCGTCATCGGCCAAGACGGAATCCGTATCCCCGTCCTCCCTTCGATGGGGCCGACCATTACCTCTATCGAGCCGGAGAGCTTCGAGGTGGGCGATACCGTCACCGTCTACGGTGCAGACCTCCACCTCTCGGATCTCTCCGTCATACTCGGCCCCGTCGAGCTACCCGTCACCATGCAGCGCCCCGACCGCTTGCAGTTTCAAGCGCGCGGCGACCTTCTGACGGGCGACCTTATCTCGGCTGGCGGCCAACCGCTGACGGTCACGCAGGCGGTAACGCCGACGCGCCGCAGGCGCAGCAACGTCCTCGTCGCCAACCTTTTGCCGACGCTCAACGCCGTCACCTTCCCCGTGCCGGTGACGGTCATCCCGCTGCCTCTGCCCGAGCATGGGCACGGCACACTCGCGCTCACGGGCGTGCTGCTCGGCAAAGACGACGACGACGTTATCCTCGCCCTCTACCGCGACGGGCAGACCGCGCGGACGATGGATTAT
>CAXTRQ010000133.1:0-16937 GCA_964246705.1 uncultured Pyrinomonadaceae bacterium | reverse complement strand
CCCGCGTCGCTGCTCTGCAATCCCGGCCTTACTCTGTGCTTTTTTGTTGACCATTCCCTGTGTGCTCCCTTATCTCTGTTTGAATTTCTACTGCGGCGCTTTCGAGATTAGGAGCGCCGCTTACAACTCAATCAACTTCTGCGGCGACGCCCGTGCGTTGCGCCTTTCGTCTCCGCACGCGAAAGCGACCACTTGAGGACGGGCGGCGTCACCAGCGTCGTGATGATGATCATAATCACGACCGCGCCGAAGGTCGCCGCGCCGATGACCGGCTCGCTGACGCCCCGCTCGTCCGGCAACATCAGCGTCGTGCCGATGCCCGCGAAGATCAGCCCGACCTCGCCGCGCGGAATCATGCCGAGTCCGATGGCGAGACGATTGACGCCTCGTTCGATGACGGCGAGCGAGCAGACCTGCTTGCCGATAATCGCCACCAGCGTCAACGCCACCGCGAAGCCGAGCACGTCGAGGCGCGCGAACACGTGCAGGTCAACTCTCAGTCCCATCAACACGAAGAAGACCGGCACGAGCAGCGCGCTGACGGGCGCGAGCAGAACTTCGAGCCGCTGCTCGCCGCGTCTGACGAAATGCTCGAAGTGAACTTCATCCAGCACCAGCCCGGCGGCGAACGCGCCGACGATAGGAGCGAGTCCCACCTGCGCCGCCGCCCACGCGAGCAGAAAGCAGAACGCGACGGCGACGGTGACCAGCACACCGCTGCCTCCGAGTCTCCCCGCGCCGCGAAACAGTAGAGGCACAAGAAACTGACCCACCAGAATCGCGCCCGCGAGGAAGAGGACGGACTTCAGAGCGATGACGGCGACGCTTGAGAGTGCGAGCGTCTCGCCTGCCGTCGCCGCTTTAATCGCTCCCGCGACGACAGCGAGAATCAGCAGTCCCAACACGTCGTCAATCACCGCCGCACCTAAAATGATGCGCGCCTCGCGCGTCTGCAAACGCCCCAAGTCTTTCAGCACGCGCGCCGTAATCCCGACGCTCGTCGCGCACAGCGTCGCGCCGATGAAGAGATGGGCGAGCAGTGCTTCGCCGGGCAGAAAGTAGGCCGCCACGCCCCAGCCGAGAAAAAAAGGTGCGACCACTCCCGCCGCTGCCACCAGCAGAGACGACCAACCGACCTCGACCATCTCTCGCAAATTCGATTCCAGCCCGACCTCGAAGAGCAGGATGATAACGCCGAGTTCGGCGAGCGCACCGACGACAACATCTGTCCGCAGCAGTTCGATTGAGGTCATGCCGAAGAGCGAGAGGCTACCCACGAGGATGCCGCCGACGAGTTCGCCGAGCACAGCCGGCTGTCTGAATCGGCTGAAAACCGCACCGCCAATCTTGGCGACCAGCAGCATCACCGCCAGCGCGACCAGCACCAGCGGGTTAAGCCCGTGCACAGGACTCTCAATCACCTCTCCCGCCGCGAAATTCGCCCGCCTCGCAGACAGCATGACGGTCAACGCAAAAGTGCCCGCGATTAAAAGTCGCTTCATCACGTCTCTACCGGCGGAGTTTCATTTGAGAATGGGGGCGGCCTCGTTTCTCATTTCAACGCTTCGGAGAGTACGCGTCCCGTCGCATTGCTCGGCGCTTGCAGGTGCAGGATGGCGGCGAGCGTCGGCGCAATGTCGGCGGGCGTCGCCGTCTCGATGTAGCGCCCCGCGCGCACGCCGCCGCCCATAACGAGGAGAGGCACATGTGTATCGTAGGAATAGGGTGCGCCGTGGGTGGCGACGATCAATCCGTCGGTCAGGTACTTGAAAGGCTCCTGAACGAAGACGACATCACCGCTGCGCCGCGCGTTGAAGCCGTGCAGCGCACGACGCGCGACGGAATCGGCGGGCGAGATTGCACCTCGCTCGAACTGCGCGCGCGTGAAATAACGGCTGATGCCGGGGACGGTCGTCCCCGCCTCTCCGGCGACGCGTTCGATCTCGTCGAGAGAGACGCCGTCGCGTCTGAGCGCGACCGGATTGAAATAGACGCTGTCATTTACAAAAGCCAGAAGGTAATCGGCGGTGTTGTCCTTATCCGCGTCCGGCTTTCCGTAACGCGATTTGATACCGTTGCGGATGGCGTTTATCAAGTCGCTGTATTTGACGCGTCCGCCGGGAAGATTCAGAGAGGTGGCATGCTCCGGCACAGGAGCGACGCCGTGATCGGCTGTGAACACGACGACGGTATTTCGCAAGCCGATGCGCTGGTTAACGAAGTCGAGCAGAGTGGCAATCTGCCTGTCCACACGCAATGTCATATCCATCGCTTCATGGCTGTAGGGCCCGAAACGATGCCCCACGTAGTCGTTGGCGGAAAAGCTCACCGACAGCACGTCCGTGTCGTTGTCCGCTCCGAGTCCTTCGCTGGTTATCGCTCGCTCGGCAAACGAAACGAGCATGTCGTTCGTGAAGGGAGAGTATCTGAGTTCACTGTAAAATTCTCTACCCGCTGCGGTCGCGCCGCCCGTGATCGTGTGCGGAAACGTGTTCGTATCTTTCGTTCCCTCGACGTTTTCCCAAGGGGCGGCATCCGCTCCGGCGCGGCGCAGATATTCGGCTTCGGGCAGCAGCCGTTCCCAGCGCGTACCGAAGAATTTGTCGGCGGGACGTGCGGCATTGAACTGCTCGACCCACGGGGGGACTTGATTGAAATAGTAGTTGCTCGAAACCATGTTGCCCGTCTCGGTGCTGTACCAGTAAGCCGCCGTCGCCTCGCGTCCGGCGGGCAGGATGGCGGCGCGATCTTTGACGGAGATGCCGATGACTTTCGCGCGCCCGTTGGTCGCCAGACGCAACTCGTCGCCCAGCGTCGAGACGAGCAAACGGCGCGGGCTGGAAGCTACTTCCTGCGCCCCTCCGCCGAAGAGTTTCGCCGTCTCGTCCGAGACGTTCGACACGCGCTTGCCCGTGTCGCGGTCGAACCATTCGTTGCCGACGATGCCCGTCTCGGCAGGCCATGTGCCCGTCAACAGAGTCGCGTGGCCGGGCGCGGTCTCGGTCGGGATATGGTCATAGTTGGTCTGCGTCCAAGACGCGCCTTCCTGCTGCAAGCGACGCAAGCCGCCCGCGCCGAAGAGGTCGCCAAAGCGTTCGAGATAGTCGTAGCGAAACTGGTCAACGACGAGCAGCAGCACCAGACGCGGGCGCGCATCTCCTGCGAGCGTCCGCTGCCGCGCGTTAGACTGAGCGGCCTCCTGCGCCGCCGAGGAAGGCTGCGCGCTCGCCCTTCCTCTTCTGGCGGGCGTCTGCTGCGCGCTCGCGCTCGTGAAGGGGAAGACGCAAAGCAGTAGAGAGAAAAGAAAGGCGAAAACGGTGCGGCGCGACCGGGTAAGAGTATGCGTCATAAGCTCCATTTGAAATGCTCGCGGAGAAGGAAATTGTTCGAGCTGTTTAACTGTGAACGTGCGGGCATGATAACATCGCCCCGCGCGGCGTTGCGAGCCGTACGCCTCTTTAAAAAGGAGACGCAAACTTTTACGGAGCAGTAGATCGAAGTGGACGAATTCGACGCAGAGTTGGAAGCGCAACTGGCGGAAGCACACCGGCGCGCGCAGACACACGGGCGCAACGATGTCGCCGATTATATTTTGTTGCGCGCCGCCAACGACAAACTGCGAGCCGATGCCGTCGCCTCGCTGCTCGAAATTTTCGTCGGTCTCGCGGGCGAGGCCAACCGCAACGGCGCAGGGATAACTCTTGAGCGCAGCGAGGCGCACCGCTTTCAGGTCGGCAATTCGACGATGGTCGGAACGCGCCTCGTCTTACGCGTCGGCGTCCGCGCGCTGACAGTCGAAGCGGGATGGCCGCGCACGCCGCGCGACGGCATCATTCGCGGCGGCGGTCTGAGCTATGCGCGCGCCACCCACTTCGGCGACCGCACGGCGGGCGAAGATTTTCTGCTCGTGCCCATCGAGGGAGACGCGCCGCGCTGGCTCGTGCTTGAGCAGACGGGCGGGCGCACACCGCTGCTGTCCGAGCGTCTGCGTCGCCACCTCGCAAAACTTCTGACCCAATAAATTCCTCCACGCGCTTAGAGCAAATCCCCCTCTCCTTATGAACTATGCTTCTTCGCGCCTCAAGCGTCTTCAGCGTGAAACTTATTCACACGCTGAAGACGCTTGAGGCGCGAAGAAGCATAAAAGTTAAGCAGCAGCTTCAAGATTTCAAATCTTAAATATTGAGAACCGTTCTGATCTTTCTCTTAACGCTTCTGTGATGCGACAATGCACCGCATGACAGCGACGACGCGGCGGGGCACGCTCTATCTGGTCGCCACACCAATCGGAAATCTCGAAGACATCACACAGCGCGCCCTGCGTGTGCTGGCGGAAGTTGATCTGATCGCCTGCGAGGATACGCGGCGGACGCGCGTGCTGCTCGACCGCTTCCAGATCAAGACGAAGACCATCAGCTATCACGAGCACAACGAACAGGAGCGCGCGGAGCAGTTAGCGACGTGGATGGCAGGCGGCGCGAGCGTCGCGGTCGTCTCGGACGCGGGCACGCCCGGCATCAACGACCCCGGCTTGCGGCTGGTGCGCGCAGCCATCGAGCATCAATTCGAGGTTGTCCCAATCCCCGGCGCATCGGCTTTCGTCGCCGCGCTCATCGCTTCCGGCCTACCGACAGACCAGTTTTTCTTCGGCGGCTTTCTTCCCGCGCGCACGCACGCGCGCCGCGCGCGTCTCTCGGAGGTGCGGCAAATACCCGCGACGCTCGTCTTTTATGAGACGCCGCATCGCATCGCCGCCGCGCTCGCCGATGCACGAGAGATATTGGGGGAGCGCGAGGCCGCCGTCGCGCGCGAGTTGACGAAGATGCACGAAGAGATTGCGCGCGGGCGTCTCACTGAACTGAGCACTCGCTTCTCGTCGGAGCAGGCCGCGCGCGGCGAGATGGTCTTGGTGATTGACCGCACGGTGTTGACGAGCGAAGAGACTATGGGCGGGACGGAGGCGAGAAGCATCGGCGAACTGGTCGCAGCATTTGAAAGCGAGGGACTCGATGCGCGCGCGGCTCTCAAGCGCGCGGCTCGCCAGCTTGGCCTCAACCGCGACGAAGCCTACCGCCGCCTCGTCGGCGAACGCGCGCAGGAAAAAAACTGAGTCTATCAATACTCGCCGCTTGAGCTTGAGACGTGCGCTCGTCTGCGGTGGTGAATTACAACTTACTCTGACGGTGATTTGAGGATTGCTTTAAAGGATGACTGTCCGCAGGCTTCCTCAAGCCGAATCCCTCATCTCTGCGAATAACTTGTCGAGCCAGAGATTCGCCAGCTTTTCCTGTACGGTGTTGGCGCGCAGACGGTCGTTGAGGTTTTTGAAATCAACTTGGTCGAGCAGTTGATCTTGATTGAAGCATGAGAAGACGAAGGATTCCGCGCCGCTCTCAGGGTCAACGTGACGCTGCAAGCATTGCGCGCAGACCTCTTTCATCATGCATTGCATGGGGCTGTTGATTGAGCCGATGCCGACATGCGTCTTTTTCAGATGCGGTGCAAGCACGCCGTGACGCGCCGCCTTCACCGCCGCCATCATGCGGTCTGAGCCGATGGCGATGATGCGATCAACTTCGCGCAGACGAAAGAGCGGCGTGCTCAAGTTTCCTCCGGCGTAGGCGAGCATGGCCTCGACGATGTTGCCACGAAAGTGGCTGTCCTGCGGGCGCGCGGGCGCGATGTCATCTCCCGTGTCGGTTGACCAGACGACCTGATCGGTCGCCGCTTCAATCTCTTCGCGTTTGAAGAGGTCTTCGCCGCGCTTGTATCCCGCGAAATAGATGACACGGTTGCGGTTTTCTCTGAGCGCCTTCGCAATCGAGAAGAGCACGGCGTTGCCCAAACCTCCGCCCGCGAGCAGTACTGTCTCGCCGTTTGGAATTTCGGTCGGCGTGCCCGTCGGCCCCATCACAACGACCTGCTGGCCGGGTTGCAGCAGCGCGCACTGGCGCGACGACGCGCCCATCTCAAGCACGATCAGGCTCAACAGCCCTTGCTCTCTGTCGACCCACGCGCCCGTCAGCGCGAGTCCCTCCATCAAGAGTTTCGCGCCGCCCACCGTGGGCGCGTCGGTCTCGAAATTTTGCAGGCGATAGAACTGGCCGGGATGAAACTTGCGCGCCTGCATCGGCGCATGGACGACGACATCAACGATGGTCTCCGTCAGCCTTTCGACACGGACAACACGCGCCGTCAGATTTTCGTCCAGCGTCGCCACAAGTTTCCCGAACGCTTCTTCGCGCGCCGTCTGGTCTTGCGTGCGAAGCGCGGCGAGTTCTTCCGCGAAGAGTGCGGCGACGTGTTCATAGCCGTGCTTGGCTGAAGCCATCGCCTTGACGACGTTGCCCGCGTAGGCCGGGTGATTGTCGCCGTAATACGTGATGAAGCGTCCCGCGTTTTCGTAGGACGTGAAGAATGCGCGCTCACCTTTCGACGCGCGAACGAGACGACTTGCGCCGTCAGCGCCGCTTTCAATCTTGTGCGGCGCGAAGAACTCGCGCCACTCGTCGAGCGCGAACGTGCCCGGTTGTTCCTTCTCGTAAATCGTGTTCGGGCTTGTCCCGGCGGCGACGCAGACAGTCCGCGCGCTCAGTTGCAGAGTCTCTCCCGAAGCGCGCCACTTGCCCGTCTCGCCGTCGCGCCGTTGCCTTTCAAACAGCAACGCGCCGACCGCCCCGTACTCGTCCGCGACGGCTTCGATGGGACTCAAATTCTCGATGAACTGGATGCCCTCTTCGAGCGACTTGGCAACCTCTTCGTGATTCAGACGATATGCAGGAGAGTCGAGCAGGCGCTTGCGATACACAATCGAGACGCCGCCCCAAGAGCGCACGAGCGGGATAAAGTCCGGCGTTTCATTCGTCGCCAGCGCACGCTTTCTCTCCGCGCGCACGGCGCGACCGTGCGCCAAAAACTCTTCATAGACGGCGCGCTCCTCGGCGTCGAATCTCTTCACGATTTCTTCTTCGCCGAGTTCGACGGAGAGCTTTTCATGGCGGTCGAGCATCTTTTCGACCTGCACCGGATAGTAAGCGAAAAGCTCTGTCGCCGTGTCAATCGCCGTCAGCCCGCCGCCGATGACGAGCGCGGGCAGACGCACTTGCAAATTGGCGAAAGCCTCACGCTTGAACGCGCCCGTCAGTTGCAGCGCCATCAAAAAGTCGGAGGCTTTGCGAATGCCGCGCAGAAGATTGTTCTTCATCTGAATGATGGTCGGACGCCCCGCGCCCGACGCAATCGCGATGTGATCGAAGCCCAAAGCCCACGCGTCTTCGATGCTCACCGTGCCGCCGAAGCGGACGCCGCCGTAGAAGCGAAAGTGGTCGCGCCGCGCCAGAGTGAGATGCATCATGGTGAGGAAGTTCTTGTCCCAGCGCACCGTGATGCCGTACTCCGAGACGCCGCCGAAGCCCGCGAGCACGCGCTCTTCGAGCGACGTTTCGATGTCGCGCACGTCTCCGACAGCGCGCGGCACAACGCGCCCGCCGTCGCCCGTCAAATCAACGGCGAGAGGCTCAATCTTCAAACCGTCAATGCCGACGACGCCGAAGCCTTCGTTGAGAAGATAATGCGCCAGCGTATAGCCTGCGGGGCCGAGACCGACGACAAGGACATTCTTGCCGTTGTAAGGAAGCGCGTGCGGACGCTTAGCGTTCAAAGGATTCCAGCGCGTCAGCAGAGAATAGATTTCAAAGCCGTAGGGCAGTTGCAGCACATCCGTCAACACGCCCGTCTCGGCCTGCGGGATGTTGACTGGGTCTTGCTTCTGGAAGATGCAAGCCTTCATACAATCGTTGCAGATGCGATGACCCGTACCGGGACACATCGGGTTATCAACGACGACGATGGCGAGCGCGCCTACGGGGTCGCCCTGCTTTTGCAGCAGGTGCATCTCGGAAATTTTCTCGTCGAGCGGGCAGCCCTCAAGCGCGATGCCGAGCGGGTTGCGCCGGTACGAACCATCCTTCTCTTTGAAGCCCTTCGAGCAGGAGTCCTTATCGCGCTCGTGGCAGTAGAGACAGTAGTTGACTTCGTCTAGCACCTCGCGCGGCGTGGCGCGCGAATCGGTCAACTCGAAGCCGACGCGACGGCGCAGGTTTTTATCTAGTCCGCGCATCAACTCCGGCACGTCCGCGCCGGGGCGCTCAATCTGTACCAGTTGTTCGTAGTTCAGTGGATGCGGAAAGCGAAACGAAACCCAATTCTTGACACCCTCGCGCGCCTGCGGCTGCACGGCATGAGCCGCCGCCCACGCTTCGACGAGACGTAGCGCACGACTCACGAAAGCGAAGCCTGCATCCTCTTCGACGCCCGCCGGAACCGGGCTGCTCTGAAACTCTGCCAGCGCCGCGTCAATCTCCGTTCCCTCGATAGACGCGCGCGCCGCGCTGATGTCGTCCGCAATTCCTTCCCCTTCCTGCTCAGCCGCGCTCCTACCTTCAGACCCCTCTGATGTCGAGACCTTGCGCGCTCTCTTCTTAAAATATTCTTCCCATGCCAGCAGTCGCACGGTCATCTGCGCGATGCCGAGTTCTCGATCAGGATTGAGGGTCTCCGTAAACGCGGCGTGCCTGAGACGCTCAAGCGCATCGCTTATTGCCTCCGCCTTAATCTCGACGGCACGCGCGGCGGGAAAACTTTTGAGCGCGCGTCGCTGGACGAACTGCTTGAACTCGAAGACTGGGTCTTGCACGCAGATGGTTTGCCTCAATTGCTTGCGTTCGCGCTCGATGCCGAACAGTCGCGCGATAAAGGCGGACAGGTAAGGCGCGACGGCAATCAAAAGTTCCGACTCCTGCTTTGTTCCCGCCAAGCGCGCGCCGCGATTCCGCGTGTAATCAAGCAGCGCGGCGTGGAGAGATTGATTCTCTCTCAAGAGTTCGGCGTAGAAAGACTCGGTCAGGTCGCGCAGTCGTTCCGGTCTATAAAGATCGCTGTAGGTAAAGCCGCCCACACCCAGAGAGAAGTCGAACGGCGACGAGGCGTCCGCACTCGCGGGCGCGTCACCACTTTCATTAAGAATATTCTGCATAAATCCGGCGAGTTGTTCGCTTTCAGAAGAATTTAAAGATGACGGCAAGATTTCGCGGCGTGCCACAATATCGAATGAAGCTTTACCGTACCGCTTCAATCGAAAGAGCGCCCGCATCGAAAGTATAGCATTGCACGCCCGCGCCTCTCAAAAAGCCTCTCGATCAGGTGAGAACAAACGAGAGGCCGTGCGAAGTCTCTCTCTCCTTGCCTGCCACGCTCATGCGAAACAATCGCCCGCTTGCCATTTCCGCGCATGCGCTCTTATAATCGCTGCGGCTTTTGGCGCATTGGTGTAATTGGTTAACACGCCGCCCTCTCAAGGCGGAGAGCACGGGTTCGATCCCCGTATGCGCTATGAATATTAAAAGTGATGACGGCCACTCGGATTGAGAGGCCGTTTTCATTTTGTCCGCAAAGTTTCATCCACCATGTTTTCGGCAGGTGTGCATTGCATAAAATCAGAGTTATACGAAAATTCGGATTCAGTCTCCGCATAACTTTTTTCGCGTGCCTGCCGTAATAGCAAACTGCGTCTCTGGCTGGTATGATAGCTTTTCCCGGATACCCCGAAATTACTAAGATAAACAAGCTCGAACGGTGGTCGAGGGCGAATCACTTGGGGCGACTCGCAGACCGGAACGGCGTGGCCGCGTCGCGCTCATTGGTGGCGACGGGGGGGCGGCTTGGCTTCCGGCTCAACGTGTAAAGACAGTTTTCACTCCTTCCGAAAGATTTGAGGACAAGAATATGAAGAGAATCTTTTTCTGCCTCCTGACGCTCGTTTTGTGCGCGCACACGGCGCGGGCACAGAAAGTGCCCGTTCAGGAAGTGATGCTGGATAACGGCATGCGAATTTTGATGGTTCCGCGCAAGGGCGACCCGAACGTCGCCGTCGGATGGGTCGCGCGCGTCGGTTCGGTTAACGAGCGACCGGGCATCACCGGCCTCTCGCACCTCTTCGAGCACATGATGTTCAAGGGCACGCACACCATCGGCACGAAGAACTGGACGGAGGACGAACGCGTTCTCAAAGAGATGGACGATGTTAAAGCACAGATTCGCCGCGAAGAGATCGCGCTCATCGCGCGGCAGCGTCTCGGCGAAATCTCGGACGCGAAAGACCCGAAGAATCGCTCGGCGCAACATCAACAACTGCTCGCGCGGCTCGAAACGTTGTCGAAGCAGGAGAAAGAGTTGATGGTCAAGGACGAGTTCGACCGCGTCTATACGACCGCCGGGGCTTCCGGGATGAACGCCGGGACGAGTAACGATTTCACCATCTACTTTATCAACGTCCCGGCCAACAAGATCGAACTCTGGTTCTGGATGGAATCAGACCGTCTCGGCAACCACGTCTTCCGCGAATTCTATTCCGAACGCGACGTGGTGCACGAGGAGCGGCGTCTGCGAACCGACAGCACGCCGACCGGCAAATTCGATGAGATGTACGAATCCATGTTCTGGCAATCCAGCCCTTACGCGTGGCCGGTGGTGGGTTGGCCGTCTGACCTCGAAGGCATCACGCGCGAGGAAGCCGAAGATTACTTTGCCGTCAACTACGCGCCGAACAATCTGACGGCCTGCCTCGTCGGAGATTTTGAACCGGCGCGCGCTACCGAACTGGCGAAGAAATATTTCGGACGCTTGCCGCACGGCCCCCGCGAGCCGGAGCCTGTCAGGACGCAGGAAGTCCAGCAGCTTGCAGAGAAGCGCATGATCGCTTATGCCGAGACCGTCCCGCAAGTGCGCGTGCGTTATCACACGGTCGCAGAGGGACACAAGGACGACTTCGCCCTCAACATTTTGGCCGACATTCTCAATGGCCGCACGGGTCGCCTCAACAAGTCGCTCGTCCTTGAGCAGAAGCTTGCCAACAGCGCCGGGGCGAATCAGGATGGCCGCAAGTATGAAGGACTCTTCGAGCTATCGGGCGTCGCCAAGCCGGGACACTCGCCCGAAGAAGTCGAGCAGGCGCTCTACAAAGAAATTGAAAGACTGCAAAAAGAGCCGGTCAGCGCCGAAGAGTTGCAGAAGGTCAAAAATCAGAACGCGGCGGGCGACTTCCGACGCCTCCAATCGAACTTCTTCCTGATGCTTCAACTCCTGCTGCGCGACAACGTGCGCGGCTGGGAGACGATTAACTCCGACCCTGCGCGCGTGCAGGCCGTGACCGCCGCAGACATCCAGCGCGTCGCCAGCACCTATTTCAAACCTGAGAATCGCACGGTCGGCGTCTACTACACGAAGAAGGCCGAAGGCGGCGCGGCGGAAGACCCGATGCTTGAGGGATTGGACGAGCAGGAGAAGGCGCAAGTCCGCCAGATCAAAACGATGCTCAGTGCGCCGGACACGACGGCTGAGCGCGTGAGAAACATTCTCGGTCGGATAAACCAACAGGCTGCCGTTGTGCCGGAAGACAAGCAGGACGTGATTAAGGTCATCAAGAAGTTGCTCGAAGACCGCCTCAAGCAGCTTGAAGGAGGGAAACAATGAGAACCGGACAGAAACCTTTCATCGCACAGTTTCTTGTGCTCGCGCTCCTGGCGCTCTCGCCCTTAAGCCTGCTCGCGCAGACGCGTCGCGCGACGGCGGGACAGGCGACACCTCCTGCCGGGCGCACGACCGCTGCCACTTCGACACAGGCGCAGGGCGACATCCCTGCACACCCGCGCGATTTGAAATACCAGCCGCTCGATTACACGCCGCCGCAGCGCGATAAGTATCGCCACACGCTCTCGAACGGCGCGGTCGCTTATCTGGTTGAAGATCACGACCTGCCGCTCGTCAACATCTCGACGCTCGTCCGGACGGGCGCGTATCTCGAACCGGCGGGCAAGGAAGGCGTCGCGGCTCTGACGGGCGGCCAGATTCGCGCGGGCGGCTCAGGCTCGAAGACCGCCGAGCAGTTTGACGAAGCGGCGGATTTTCTCGCCGCGACTCTCTCAAGTTCCATCGGCGACACGCAGGGCAACGCCAATCTCAACTGCCTGAAGAAAGACCTCGATCAGGGCTTGAGCCTCTATTTCGACATGCTGCGCAACCCGCGCTTTCAGGAAGACCGGCTCGCGCTCGCCAAGAGCCAGATACTTCAACAGATGGAGCGGCGCAACGACGACACCACTTCCATCGAAGCGCGCGAATGGTCGCGCCTGATGCGCGGCACGAACCACTTCTCGACGAAGCAATCAACGAAAGCCTCCATCGAATCCATCACGCGCGACGACCTCGCCGCCTTCCACAAACAGTACTACCAGCCGGGCGCGTTTATCTTCGCCGTCTCCGGCGACTTCAACACGCAGGAGATGCTGGCGAAGCTCGAAGCCTCGATGCAGGGCTGGGCAGCGTCGAAGGCCAGCGTGCCGCCCGTGCCGAAGCCGGACTTCAGGCCGGTCGCGGGTCTCTACGTGGTCAACAAGTCGGACGTTAATCAGGGACGCGTGCGGATCGGTCACACAGGCATCACGCGCGATAACCCGGACGCTTACGCCATTGATGTGATGAACGACATTCTCGGCGGCGGCGGCTTCACCTCCCGCATCATGTCGCGCGTGCGCTCGGACGAGGGATTGGCTTATAGCGCTGGTTCGGTCTTCGGACAGGGCGTCTACTACCCGGCGGATTTCCGCGCCGCCTTCCAGTCGAAGAGCATGAGCACGGCACAGGCAATTGATATTGTGATGGAAGAAATCAACCGCATTCGCACGGTGAAGGTTTCGGCTGAGGAACTTGAGACGGCGAAGAATTCTTCGATTGAAACTTTCCCGCTCGCCTTTGCAACCCCATCACAGATCGCCGGAACATTCGCGCAGGACGAGTACACGAATCGTCCCGCAGACTACTGGAACAAGTATCGCGAACGCATCCGCGCCGTCACGGCTGATGACGTGCAGCGCGCCGCGCAGAAATACTTGCAGCCCGACCAACTCGTTATTCTCGTCGTCGGCAACATTGACGACATCACGAAAGGCAACCCTGACAAGCCGGAACACACGCTCGCCAAGATTGCCGGGAAAACGCCCATTCATCGCATTCCGCTGCCCGACCCGATGACGATGGTCTACCCGCCTGCGCAGCCGTAAAATGCTCACGCCGGTAACTTGAGACAGTGAAGAAGGCTCTCGAACTTTTAAGTTAGAGAGCCTTCTCTTCTTAGCCAGCCCTTGCCGTGCGGCGACCTCTTGTTTAGCGCCTCAGTCAAAACCATCTGCGCCTCTTTTTTGAGGGCGGCGGCGACGCTCGTTTCGTCGCCCTCTTCCTTTGCCGTCGCTGTGGATTGCATTTGCGGCGTGGCGTTATTGCTCATGGTCATTAATCTGAACTCGACGCGCGACTCCGTCTTATCCAACCCCGCCGCACCCAGCCCGGCGGCCTTACCGAACATCCCGCCGAGCTTTTTGGCCGCTGACGTTTTCAGGCTGGTGATGTCCGTGTAGAGAATGAAATCACAGCCTCTCTGCTGCGCCTCCGCTTCAATCGCGGCAGGAGCGTTGGCGGAGAGGGCGACGGCGTCAACGTTCGCGTCGTTGATGGCGGTGACGAGTTGCAGGTGCAGCGACGTGGTCGAAATCTCGCGCTCGGCGCGATTGATAATACCGACGACGCCGACGCGAAGCGTGCCCGGACGCTTCGCATTGAGCGCTGCCGCCGCTGCACTGGTTGCGCCGTTATCATCTCGCGGGCCGGGTTGCGCGCCGCTCATCTCTGCGGCGTCGGCACTCGCGCCCGCACCCAACGGAGGGGCATACATCTCTTGAAAGCTTTTCGCCTCGGTGTAATCGGCGGGCACTTCAAAAAGCGCTTGATCGAGCGCGACGCGGGAAAGCTCAAGCACTTCGGTCGTCATCTGCGACTGCACTTGCCCGTCCGCGCCGTAAGTCGTTCTGGTCACCAGCACGGGATAGCCTAGTTTGGCCGTTCCAATCTGCTTGCGTTGAATCCGATCTTGACAACCCTGACGAGCAGGGGCGGACGCGTTGCGCGCCGCGTCTGCACCCGTCTGGCAGCTATAGTTCATGTCGAGATCAATGTACCAGCCATCAGTCTCTTCGCGCTGGTTGACGGGCGAGCAGGCGTTCGCGTCGGAAGAAACTTGCGTGACGGTTTTGATGTGGCGCGCTTGCAGACCGAACATCAATTTGCGCTCCTTTGTGTCGGTCAGCGTGTCCGTGTAAGTGATGACGCCGCCGCGCCGTGCGTCCACGCTTGCGCCCGTTGTCGGAGCCTGCGCGCCGCCTGTGGCTTCCGTTTCGCCGTCCATCCGCGTGACCATGTATCGCTTCGACGCTTCGTTGAGAGAGACTGTTCGCTTGAGGTCACACTGGCTGAGATTAATCATTTTACTGCCGCCGCCCGCCTCGATTTCGTAACGCTGTCGCGCCCCCTTGATGGCGACGGTCGTCTCCGAAGTGTGACTTCCGATGGTGCTGCGCTGCTTTATGCGCAGGTCGGCGCGCGCCGCCGACGCGCAGAGGAAGATAACAAGTATGCTGAAAGAAGTAGACAGAACTCTTTTCATGATGGCTGCTCCTGTTTGAAGAATGAATCTTTATGTGCCGTAGGCCGTGCCGTATTTATACCGAAACTTGAAAGCTAGTCAACAAAAGGAATCCGCACCCGTTTCAACGGACACATGAGATGGCAAACGACGAGCGGAGTCGTTTGGTTCGGGACGAATTTGTGCGGATGAAAGAAAAGGCGTGCGTGCTTCGTCTAAAAAAATCTGAGACGTTCCGCACACGCGCGCCACTAACTCTGTACATCGAAGCCGGAAGCGTGGCGCGCCGCCGCGAGCGATGGTGAAATCAGGCATCAACATTTCCCCGGCCAGAGCAGTAGTCTCTGATGTGTATCAACCGAGATTGGTCGTCTGGCTAAAGGAGAGCTTATGAAACGCGCGCCACTTCTTCTCGTTCTTTTCATGCTCGTCGCACAGGCGTCTTACGCGCAAGAAGCGCCCGCCGGAGATGCGAGGAGCGCACCGCTGACGGATGCTGCGCGACTGCTCCGCGCCGGAGGGCTAGAGCAATACCGTGCGGGACACTACGCGGAGGCGTCCGGGTTGTTGAACCGAGCCGTCAAGTTAAAACCAGACTATGCGGAAGCCCACAACGATCTCGGCATGGCTTATGCGAAGCAGGGGCTTTACGCGGAAGCTCTCGGTTCGTTTCGCCGTGCGATTCAGTTGAACCCGGAGTTGGCGGCAGCGTACTACAATCTGGGCACGCAGTCGGACATTGCAGGGCAGCCGTCGGAGGCCGTCGCGCCACTGAAGGAAGCGATTCGATTGAAGCCGGACTATGCGCTGGCGCATCACAATCTCGGCGTCGTCTATTTCGAGTTACAGCGATACGAAGAAGCGGCGGAGTCTGACAGGCAGGCGATTCGCGCGCAGCCTCGTTGGGCGGAAGCGCACTGCCTGCTCGCGCTTGCCCTCTTGAGGTCGGCGCACACGACCGCCGTCGTCGTCGAGCATTTGAGAGAGGCTATCCGATTAAAGCCGGATTACGCGGAGGCACATAACATTCTCGGGGTCGTGCTCTACAACACGGCGCGGCACACCGAGGCCGCCGCAGCTTTCCGGCAGGCGATAGCGATTGCGCCACGTTATGCGGCGGCGCGCTATAACCTCGGCGTGGTGAGCCTCGCGCGACATGAAAAACAGAGCGCGCTCATCGAATATCAAAAGTTGAAAGAGTTGGACAGCGCGCTCGCGGGAAAGCTATACGCGGGGATTTACAGCAACGTGTTGATTGACGTAAGTGAAAAGTGAAGCCGCTTTGCCTTTGCGACTTTGCGCGAAACTTTTGATTTTAAAAGAAAGAAGTTTCACGCAAAGTCGCAAAGGAAATTTTGAAACAAGCTCCGGGCAAAGCGGGAAGCGGCTGGCGATGGACGTAAGATGGACGTAATCAGGCTGGCAGCCCAGCCGGGCGCATACAAGACAGCTTCGATGGACAGTTCCGCTGAAGACCCAATCGCGCGCGCGCGTCGCGGCGATGAGGAAGCCTTTCGCCTCATCTTCGAGCGATACACGCGCCCCGTCATCAGCTTTCTCTTCCTGATGGTCAAACGCCGCGACGTGGCCGAAGAGTTGGCGCAGGAGACGTTCGTGCGCGCCTACCGCGCGCTCTCGACGCTGCGCGAAGACGCACGGCTCTCGACGTGGATTTTCGGCATCGCACGCAACGTCGCGCGCGAATCTTTGCGACGCACACGCCGCGACGAGCGGCAATCAATCGAGCTTGATGCGCCCGCCGCGCGCGAAGTAGCCGACCAAGCCCCCACGCCCGACGGCCAGCTTTTAGACAAAGAATTGAACAATGCCATCGGTCGTTCCCTGATGGCGCTCGACGAAGATAAACGGCTCGTCTTCACGCTGAAAGTTTACCAGCAACGAAGCTACGAAGAGATTGCAGAGATGACGGGTTTCTCAATGGCGAAGGTGCGCAACGATCTGCATCGCGCGCGCGCCGAGATGCGACGGCGGCTCCAGCCCTTTCTGGGAGAGAGATAATGAACTGCGAAGAGTACCAGCCGCTTCTCGAAGAACTTTTCGACGGCGAAGCTGACAGCCGTAAGACACAACAGGCGCAGGCTCATCTCAACGCCTGCGCCGCTTGCGCGCGCGCATTTGAAAGCCTGCGCCTCGAACAGGATTTATACCAGCGCTATGAATTCGACGCGCGCCCCGCTCCGTCTTTCTGGCAGGAGGTGCTGGCGCGCGCGCCAGCAGCAACAACCCCCGACGACGCACGCGCGCGCGCCGCAAACACCACGCACGCCAGCTCCGCGCGCAACGGGCTGGCTTTTTTGGTGAGTTTGCGCAACGCGAGATCGAGTCGGGTCTTGATCGTGCCCAGCGGGATGCCGGTGCGAGCGGCGATCTCGCGCTGGCTGAGCTG
>CAXTRQ010000132.1:0-17180 GCA_964246705.1 uncultured Pyrinomonadaceae bacterium | reverse complement strand
GCCGTCCCGCCGTTGCCGTCGCTGATAGTGTAGGTGAAGCTATCAACTCCATTCTGATTAGCGAACGGTTCGTAGCGCACCTTGCCCGTGCCGGTGATGCTCACGCCGCCCTTCGTCGCGCCGGTCGCGCTGGTCAGAGTGATGGTGTCGCCATCAACATCAGAGTCGTTGGCACGCACGTCAATATCTACGGTCGTGTCTTCGGGGGTCGTGGCCGTATCGTCGTTTGCGACGGGCGCATCGTTAGTCGAGTTGATAGTAATAGACACCGTCGCCGTGTTGGAGTCCTTGCCTCCGTCGTTGGCCTTGAAGGTGAAGCTGTCCGTCCCGAAGTAATCCGCGTTGGGCGAGTAAGTGAGATTTGCGCCCGTGCCGGATAGCGTGCCGTGGACAGGAGAAGTGACGACCGTATAGGTCAGTACGTTGTTGACGTTGAAGTCCGTCGCCGTCAAAGTGATGACCTTCTGTGTGTCCTCGGCAGTTGAAACCGACTGGCTGTCGGCGACCGGCGCGGTGTCGTGCTCGTTGTCGAGGCGCGATTCGATAACAGCCTGTATGGCAGGGTCTACGTTCGAGAAAAAGTCGTAGCCGGTAAGTTCTTCGACCTGATCTACGGTCGCGAGATACTTTTGCCAATCGTCGTTACGAATGCCCTGTGTGTTTGGCAGGATAACGGCGAATGTCCGCGTCGAATTGTTCACGCGCGCCAGATCGTTCGTGCCCACGGGCAGCACCATAAAGACCTTCCAAGTTTGCGCCGGGACGGTGACGTTGCCGCCAGCGATAGTGGTGCGCGCTCCGTTTGAGCCGACGCCGCCTGTGCCGACGCCGCCCGAGATGATGTACAACTCATTCTGACCGAGGAGCGTGCGGGCGTAATTTTCGAGATCAGCCCACGGCCCCTGATTGTTGTCAGGAGCTTGCGGAACCATGTTGGTCATGAAGAAGGTGGCCGAGTTGTCGGGAATGGACGAGGTGCGGTCAGCCGACGGGGTCATGTGACCACGGTCGAAACCGGAGCCGGAATAGTCTGTGCCCAACACCCGATAGCACGGGGCAGGTGTCGCCGGGTCGTCACGGAAGTCGTCCTGACGCGGCGCGGTTCCGATCCATGAGCTATCCAAGTGCCAGCTTACCCAGTTGGGCGTGCCGCGCTCGCAGTTGTAGGAGTGCGCGTACTGATCCTTCAACAGCAAGTAGTTGTTCAGCGTATTCAGGTCAGCCGTCGCGTTCGACGGGTTGCCCATTACGAGATGCTCATTCGGGTCGCGGGGAATCAGCGTCGTGAAGCTGAAGACGTAGTCGGCAGCCATGTTGTCGGGCGGGTCTTGCGCGTCCTGATCGGTCACCTGACTCGCGAAGACCGTCACCGTGCACTGCTCGTTGCCCGCGAAGTCCGTATCGGGGTTGAGCGTGAAGCTCGTCGGCCCGCCGGTCGCGGTCGCGGTGTGGAGGCCGCTCGTGCCGCAAGAGATTTGGAACCAACTGCCAGCGACGTTGACCGCTTGGTCAAAGTTGATGGTGATATTGGACGTGAGCGAGACGTTCGTCGCGCCGTTGATCGGGGTGGTGCTGAAGACCTCCGGCGCTTCGTCGCCCACCGGGCAGACGTTGAAAGACGAGGACGAGTTGCGCGGGCTGGGAGCCACTTCGGTGAAGTTAACTCCGTTGAAATCGGTATCCTTGCAACCGTTGCGTGCGCGCAAGGCCGCCGTCGTGTTTTTCAACTGCGGGGCTGACTGCGGACCCTCGAAACAATCGGCAGTGCCATAGCCGACGAAATCTATGACGTTGGGATTGCCGATGGGACAACCGTTCGGCAAATCCGTGTTGTTGTTCACAAGCGCCACCTTGCCGTCGGTCGCACCCATCGCGATAGTACCGATGATGTCCGCCGTCGGCAGGTTGGTTGTGCCGCCCGCGCCTTGTGCTTCCTGAATGAGGAAATACTGGCCGGGATTGATCGTGCCGGAGAGCGGCGTCCTTCTGTTCCAAGTGGCGGTCGCCCCGCCGCCTGCGGAGGCATACTGGACAGACCAGCCGGTGAGGTCTACCGCAACGGAGCTACGGTTGAAGATTTCGATGAAGTCATTCTTGAACGTCGCGCCCGCGTTGCCGCCACCGCCGTATAGCTGGCTGATGACGACCGCCCCGGCGGGCGTCGGAGCAGACTGGACGGAGAGCGCAATCGAAGCGTTGCCGGTGCGACCCTGCCCGTCCGTGATAGTCACGGGCAGCGACTTGCTGCCATTGGACGTGGCCGCTGAAACGGTGGCGTTGAATGAGAAGGTGTTGTCGTTTGCCGCCGCGTCGCCATGCGTCGCGTCGTCGAAGAACTGTTGTGCGCCTGCGCCGCCGATTGAACTGAGATCGCCGGTCACCGCGATGCCCGTGCTCGTCGGGTTGGCTCCGGGTGTGACGGAGACGGTGAGAAGCGTCGCCGCACCCGCCTGCACCGAGGCAGGGTTGGCCGCGCCGCTGCCGGTCGGCGGCGTCGGTGTCAGAACAGTCAGCGTGAAGGGCGGCGTGACGCTGCTGCGCGACTGCGCATCGCTGACTGTAGCCGTCAGGTTCTTCGTGCCCCCGGTCGTCCCGTTGGCAACGGTCGCGCTGAAGGAGAAGGTGTTATCCCCAGCCGTTACGTCACCGTGCGTCCCGTCGTCGAAGAACTGCTGATTGTTCGAGCCTCCGATGGAGGTCAGGTCAGCGCGAACCGAGATGCCAGTGCTGACTGGGCTTGTGCCCGGTGTGACGGCGACGGTTAACAACGACGTGCCGCCCGACGAGACGGAATTGGGATTAGCCGCGCCGACGCCCGATGGATTCGTCGCGCCGGAGCCGTTGGCCGTGATGGAGAAATCGTCAATCGCCATCGCGTGATCGTTGCCGGGGTGGTCAATGTCCAACCAACGGAGCCATACCTCCTGCCCGGGGGTGATTGTGACGGCAAGTGTCGCAGACTTGGCGACGCGGTTGGCCGCCGCGTTGCCATCAAGCGCGCTGGCCGCCGATGTCCCAAAGGTGGGGCTGGTGAAGTCCAGCGGGTCGTGATCCGTCCAGCCCGTGGCGGGAGTGTTAATGCCGGTGACGACACCGGCATTGGCGACCCGGTACTGAAAATCAACGGTCTGCGCCACCGATAAGGCCGGGGCTGTCGCTCCGCCGTTGCGCCACTGCTCGCCGACGTAGCTGATGCTGAGCGAGTTGATCGTTCCGCCCGTGTTATTCGTCAGCTTGACGCCCCAAAAAATCGTGCCGGTGCTGCCTGAGCCAACCGAACCCAGCGCGCGGTCGGTGGCCGTACCAGTACCAAAGCTATAGAGAGCGCCCGCGTTTGACGAGCCGTTACCAACATTGTAGGCGGCGCGTGACGCGTACCAGCCGGGGATGGTGGTGTTATCAACCCAAGTACTGTTCGCGGTGCTCGATAAGCTATCGAAATTCTCTGTGAGAGGCACTCCGAAGCCCGTCATAGAGCCGTTGTTAGTCAGAGCGAGGGCGGGGGAACTCAGCGGAAATAGTTGTAGCAATAATAGGAAAGTTAGACTGAGAGCGATGGGCTGACGGCGCGTAGAAACAGACGGTCGTCTGCGAAGAGGCGATGAAATCACGGGTGGGTGATATCCTTTCGTAATTATTTAAGCTTCGGGTCGGCGTCTGAAGTTATCGGTCAGGCGCATTACAAGTGCAGAGGGGCTGCTTTAATACCTGATAAATGGCGTAGCGTCAAGCCCTGTTATCAAGATAATCGTCGGCGTCAAACACCTTTTATACCAGCCCTTGATTACCACACGATTACTTGAAGCTTACGTTCACGTTAAGAGCACAAAGACGGTTGCCCGCAAGAAGTTCTCAATCAATACTTCTGATAGCGCACCGTTTGAGCCGCCTATCCCGCCATCCGGGCAGGCGCGAACTCTCGACGCAGAAAGTGGGGGTGAAAAGCATTAATTAGGTTGAAGAGACAGTTCAGACAAGGCAAAAGCGGGTGCACATTCACTAAAATTAATGACTATATACACCCGCTTTCGATAATTCCCAAGTACGCAAACTTAGATGCGCTCAAAGACGATTGCGATGCCTTGGCCGCCGCCGATACATGCGCTCGCCAGACCGTAGCGACCGCCGCGACGTTGGAGTTCGTTGAGCGCGGTTAAAACGAGGCGCGTGCCGGATGCGCCGAGCGGGTGACCGAGGGCGATTGCGCCGCCGTTGACGTTCGTCTTTGCGCGGTCAAGCCCCAACTCTTTTTCGACGGCGAGGTACTGCGCCGCGAAGGCTTCGTTGACCTCGATGATATCCATCTGGTCGAGTTTTAAATTGGCCTTCTCAAGAGCCTTGCGAATTGCAGGGACAGGGCCGATGCCCATGATGTCCGGTTCGACTCCGGCGTAAGCCCAACTGACGATTCTGCCCGCCGGTTGGAGGCCACGACGCTTCACAAACTCCTCGCCCGCGATGACGAGCGCCGCCGCCCCGTCAACAATGCCGGAAGCGTTACCCGCCGTCACAAAACCGTCTTTACTGAAAGCGGTCGGAAGTTTGGCGAGGATTTCGAGCGTCGTGTCGGGGCGCATGTGGTCGTCCGCCTCTACGACTTTGACGCCCTTGCGCGTTTTGACTTCGACAGGGACGATCTCTTGTTTGAAGAATCCGGCGTCCGAGGCGCGTTTGGCCTCCTGCTGCGACCTGAGCGCATAGGCGTCCTGCGCGTCTCGCGGGATTTCGTAGCGCCGCGCGAGGTTCTCGGCGGTGCCCGCCATCGTCGTGTTGCAGTAGGTATCGAGCAGCGCGACCATCAGCGTGTCTTCCAGTTTGCCCTGACCGAGACCGAAGCCGGAACGCGCCCCGTAGATGGCGTGCGGAGCCATTGACATAGACTCCATGCCGCCGACGAGCGCCGTCTCGGCCTCGCCGAGCATAATCATGTGCGCGCCTGAGATGATTGATTGAATGCCGCTGCCGCACAGGCGGTTGACCGTCAACGCGGGGCGCTCGGCGGGCACGCCCGCCTTGAGTGCGACATGGCGCGCTCCGTAGATGGCATCGCCGGAAGTTTGCAGAGCATTACCGATAATGGTGTGGTCAATCTCTTCAGCCGCCACGCCCGTCGCATCAAGCGCACCGCGCGCCGCGACCGCTCCCAGATCAATCGCCTTGACATCCTTCAACGCGCCGACGTATTCGCACATCGGCGTGCGCTTGCCGCCCAAAATAAAAACTTCGCCAGCCATAATTTTTGATAGACCCCTTCAGTTGAAAATCTTGCCACTAAAAGAACTGTACAGTTTAACTGACGCCTCCAACATGCGTCAATTTAGATGCGCCAGCGTTTGAACAAATTGCTTTACCGAAAATCCGGTCTTATGCTAATCCACGCGCTCCAAATAGGCTCGTGCGCACCTCTCTCCACCCGGAAAACGCGAGTTTCCCGCTCCAAACTCAAAAATTTCCTTACTATTTGGTTTGACGAAGATAAGGCGGGGCCGTCGCGTCGCGCCGTTCTCGTGCTAAGGCCGACTTGCTTAATCCGTGAAGCGATGTTCGGCGCGGTAGCGGTGGAGAAGTTCTTCAAGGAAGCCTTCGTAGGTGAAACTATTCAGGTCGAAGGCGGGACGGATTTTATCGAGCACAGGCGTCGCCACGCGCCAAGCCATCCACTGGCGTGTGGCGTCCGGCAAATCCCAGCGGCGACGCAGGAACGCTTCGACCACTTCAATCTCGCTCTCGGCGAGCGCGCCCTGATTGCCTGTGAAGAGGACAGGCGGGAACGAGCGGCGCAAGGCCACGTCGCTCGTCGGCGCGGCGAAGACTTCGGCGAAGGTCGGGGCTTGCGTCTCGCGCTCGCGCACGACGACCGTGCCCGCGACGAGGTCGCCGATGCGCTGGTCGCGGCTGCTGATGAAGACGCACACGAGGCCGATAGAGTAGAAGGGAAACGGCATCATGTCGAAGATACGCAGCAGGTTTCGCGCCGCCGCTTCGAGAAAGGTGATGGGTCGCCCGTCTTCGCGTATCACTCTCAGGCGCAGCCAGCGCTTGCCCGGCGTCTGCCCGTTCCAAGCCCACTCGAAGGCGGCGAAGTAGCCCGACCAGATAACGAAGACCGAGAGGATGATGACGGCGATGACCCACTTCGGCGCTTCCGTCATCTTGCCGTACCAGATGTCGAGCTTATCGCTCGTCCACAGCAACGCGAGGATGACCAGCGCGATGGCGAAGATTTGCAGCGCGTGGTCGAAGGCGCAGGCGAGAAAGCGGTTGCCAATCGAGGCCAGCGCGAAATGCAGCGGCACGCGCTCCGGCGTTTCGATGACGAGGGTCTCTTCAGTTTGAATCGCCGCCGACATTTTTTAAGAGCCACTGCCTTGCGAATCCCGCCGCCTTAAATTTCTATGCACCACGCACGCGCATGAAACGCCGCTTACCGACTTTAATAATCATTGTCATTCCGGGCTTCAACTTCTGTATATCGTTAACGAGGGTGACACGTGCGCCGTCTACGGACACGCCGCCTTGTTCAATTAGCCGTCGAGCTTCAGCTTTAGAAGTTGCCAATCCAGTCTTAACGAGTAATCCCTGCAATCCCCAGTCGGTTGCCGTCACCTCGCATTCTTCCATTTCATCAGGGTCTTCCTTAAGTACGAACTTGCGCGTGAAATCCTCTCCGGCGGCGCGCGCTTCCTCCGCAGAATGAAAATCCGTGATGATGCGTTTCGCCAGTTCAACTTTGAGGTCGCGCGGGTTGCGCTCGCCCGCTTCGGCAGAGGCGCGGAGCGCGGCGATTTCATCAAGCGTCGAGTCGGTCAGGAGTTCGTAGTAGCGCCACATCAAATCGTCGGAGATGGACATCACCTTGCCGAACATCTCCTGTGGCGCTTCGTTGATGCCGATGTAGTTGCCGAGAGATTTCGACATCTTCTGGACGCCGTCCAATCCTTCCAGAAGAGGCGCAATCATCACGACCTGAGCCTCCTGCCCGTACTCGCGTTGCAGGTTTCTGCCCATCAGCAAGTTGAACTTTTGATCCGTGCCGCCGAGTTCCACGTCCGCGCGAAGCGCGACCGAATCGTAGGCTTGCACGAGCGGGTAGAGAAGCTCATGAAGCGCGATGGGGCGTTCTGCCTTGAGCCGTTTGGTGAAATCGTCGCGCTCTAAAATCTGCTTCACAGTGACGTGCGAGGCGAGACGCACGAAGCCATCCGAGCCGAGCGCGTTCATCCAGCGCGAGTTGAAATCAATGACCGTCTTTTCGGGGTCGAGCAGTTTGAAAATCTGTGCCTTGTAAGTTTCGGCGTTGGCGGCAATCTCTTCCGGCGTCAGTTGCGGGCGCGTCGCGCTCTTGCCCGAAGGGTCGCCGATAAGGCCGGTGAAATCGCCGATGAGAAAGACGACCGTGTGTCCGAGTTCCTGAAAGGCGCGCAGTTTGCGGATGACTACCGTGTGTCCGAGGTGGATGTCCGGCGCGGTCGGGTCAGCGCCGAGTTTGACGCGCAAGGGAGCGCCCGTGCGTGCGCTGCGCTCCAACTTCGCGCGCAAGTCCTCCTCGCGAATAATCTCGACCGTGCCCTTTCGCAAGTAAGCGAGTTGTTCGTCAATCGTCATAGCGAAACAAATTTAACAGGATAGACGGGATAAGGAAATGATGAATGCGAAACGATGAACTTGAAAACAGCAAAGCTTTTGTCTTTCGGTGCAACGTTCAATGTTCAGCGTTTCTTTCTGACTGGACGGCTTGCGTTGTGGAACGAGCGACGACGCGCCGTCCGTGCATTTCGTAGTCGCCGCTTGTGACTAATGCGATGGCTTCGGGGTAAGCCTTGTGCTCTTCGGAGAGGATGCGCGCGGCGAGCGTCTGTTCGGTGTCGTCGACGGCGACGGCGACGGCGCGTTGGATGATGATGGGGCCGCCGTCCAGAGTTTCATCAACGAAGTGGACGGTACAGCCGGAAATCTTCGCGCCGTAGAGAAGCGCCTGCCGTTGCGCGTCGAGACCGGGGAAGGCGGGCAGCAAGGATGGATGAATGTTGAGGATGCGCCCCCTGTAAGCCTCGATGAAGCAGGGCGAGAGCAAACGCATGTAGCCCGCGAGACAGACGAGACTGACGGCGCGCTCAGCGAGCGCAGCGATAATCTCCCGCTCGTGCTCTTCGCGCGTGCGCCCGCGCCGCGTGATGGCGAGCGCCTCGATGCCGCGCTCGCGTGCGTGCTCAAGCCCCGCCGCCGCCGCGTGGTCGCTGATGACGACGGAAACAAACGCGTCTGGAATGCGCCCGTCGCCGACGGCCCCCACAATCGCCAGCATGTTCGAGCCGCGACCGGAAATCAGAATTGCGATACGGGAGGACATGAAAGTTGAAAGCTCAAAAGTTGAAAGTCCAAAAGTCCAAAAGTTGAAGGCTCAAAGATAGGCTTCTTGACCTTTGAATTTTGAGCTTTCAACTTTGAGCTAATCTACGAGTTTGACTTCGCATGCGCCTGCGACGACGCGACCGATCTTCGTGCCAGTTACGCCCTGTGCGTCGAGATGAGATGCGAGGCGCGCGGCATCGGCAGGCGAGCAGATGATAACCATCCCGATGCCCATGTTGAAGGTGCGGTGCATCTCCTGTTCGGCGACGCCTCCGATCTCCTGCATCAGTCGAAAAATTGGCGGGACTGTCCACGCGCCGCGCGAGATTTCGACGCCTGTGCCGGAAGGCAGGATGCGCGGAATATTCTCGATCAGCCCACCTCCCGTGATGTGCGCCAGTCCCTTAATCGCGCCCGTGTCGAGCAGGGCTTCGAGCGGGCGCAAGTAACTGGCGTGCGGTTGCAAGAGAGCATCGCCGATGGTCGCGCCGAGACTTTCGAGGTAAGTATCTGGACTCATCCCGGCGACCTCGAAGAAGAGCTTGCGGGCAAGCGCGTAACCGTTGGTGTGAAGCCCCTCGGAGGGAAGCGCGAGCAGCACGTCGCCGGCTTCGATGCGCCGCCCGTCAATCACTTTCTCTTTATCAACAATGCCGACGATGAAACCCGCCATGTCGTATTCGCCATCGGCGTAAAAGCCCGGCATCTCTGCGGTCTCGCCGCCGAGCAGCACGCACCCGTTCTCGCGGCAACCGCTGGCGATTCCTGAGACGATGCTCGTGATGGTCTCAGGCTCAAGGCGTCCGGTGGCGACGTAATCGAGAAAAAAGAGCGGGCGCGCGCCCTGCACGAGAATGTCGTTGACGCAGTGGTTGACGAGGTCGCGCCCGACGGTGTCGTGGCGGTTGGTCAAGAATGCGATTTTGAGTTTCGTGCCGACGCCGTCAGCCGAAGCGACGAGGACGGGCGCACCGAGCGCGGGAAATGCCGCGTCGAACATCCCGCCGAAACTTCCAATATCGGAGAGCGTGCGCGCGTTGAAAGTGCCGCGCGCCAACCGCTTGATGCGCTCGACGGCGCGGTTCGCCGCATCAATCGAAACGCCCGCGTCCGCGTATGTGATTGGATTGGTCATAAAAGTTAGGATTCAGGAGTCAGGAGTATAAAGTCTCAAGTTAAAGACGAACAAGCTCGCCTCTTGACTTGAGACTTCAGACTTTCTAAAGTTTGAAATCCTTCTGCTCTGATGTCGCGCCGCTCAGTTTTTCGAGACGCTCGCGCATGGCCTCGACACGGTCGGCGGCCTTCTGTCTGGATTCCGCATCGAGCGTGATGGTGATGCTCAGATGATCGCCGTCGCGTGCGCCCTGCGGCAGTAGAGCGACGGGCACATCTATCGGATTCTTCTCGTCTTCGCCAATCAGGATGACCGCCATCTCGTTATCCTCGATGCGATCAATCACGCCGCGAATCTTTTTCGACTTGCCTTCGTTAGCTTCCGTCTCCGCCATCACTTTCACCTCTGTTCTGAAAGTTCAAAGCTCAAAGTTAAAGACAGCAGCCTTGCTTCCGACTTTGAAATTTAAACTTTGAACTTTTGCGCTTCTGTTTCATCTGCCCGCCGCTTTCTTGTTGGAGTTAGCTTTGTTGGAGTTGGCTTTGTCGGCGGTCGTCTCTTTCTTCGGCTTGGGAGCGGGCGGCAGGTCGCCGAAATCAACGAAGCCTTTGCGCGCGGAGTCATCTCTGAGCGGCGTGCGTCCCGCCCACATATCCTCGCCCGCTTTGGGTTCGCGCGCGGGCGTAATTTTGTAGTCGTGCTCCTTGCCGCGCGTCGTGATGGTCACCTCGCCCTGCAAATCCGTGCGAAAGATTTTGATGTTGGCGGCGCGGAAGCGGTCGAGCGCTTCCTGACTGGGATGACCGTAGCGGTTGTCTGCGCCGTCCGAGATAATCGCCACCTCGAAGCCGCCGCGCTTGAGGAACTCTTCCGAACTGGCGTAACGCGAACCGTGATGCCCGACCTTCAAAACCTTGGCAGAGATGTTCGCACCCTTTTGCATCATGCGCTGTTCAGTCTGCGCTTCGGCGTCGCCCGTGAGCAGGATTGAGAACGCGCCGTAGTCGAGGCGCGTGACGACCGAGTTGGCGTTCGGTTCATTGCCGCCGGAGCGCAACTGGTCGGCGGTGAACAGCGGTTGAATCGGCGCGAGAACGGTGATGACCGCGCCGCCGCCCAGATCAAATCTCTGTCCCGGCTCCGCGCCGATGTACTTGACGCCCTTCTGTTCGATGGCGTTGAGGAAGTCCTCGTAGTTCTTCGTCGTGTTCGGCACTTTGCTGTCGAGAACGGCTTGGACATTCGTTCCGTTAATCACCTCGTCAGCGCCGCCGATGTGGTCTGCGTGCGCGTGCGTCGTCACGAAGAGATCAATGTGATCCACGTTGTTGCGCCGCATCGCGTCGAGCACGCGCTTGCCCATGCCGGGATTGCCCGCGTCCACGAGCGCGGTCTTTCCCGACGGCGCGATAATCAGAATCGAATCGCCCTGCCCGACATCGAGCATCACGACTTTCAATTCTTCACCGGAAGCCGGGGGCGGTTGCTGCTTGCGCCACTCCACGATGCGCGGCAAGGCGAACTTCCACAGCAGCAACGCCGCGACAATCAGCAACACCGCCAACGCCGCCAGCGCACACCCGCACCCTTTTCTATTTTGCGCCACTCAATAACCTCCAAAAACCAAAACGATGAACGCGAAGCGCCGCAACGATGAACCGAAGACGAATTGGCTATTCATCGTGGCGGCGTTGCGACACTCATAGTTTAATCAGACGGCACAGGCTCGCGCTCGCGCGCCCACTGTGTTTCGGCCTCGCGCGTGATGCGCGTCGGGTAGTTGGCCGTCCAGCAGGCGACGCAGGATGAATCGGCGCGGATGCCGGTCGCTTCCAGCATGCCTTCGAGCGAGAGATAGCCGAGCGTATCGGCTTCGATAAAGCGGCGAATATCTTCCGTCGTCATCTGCGCGGCGATCAGGTCGGACTTGTTCGGCGTGTCCACGCCGTAGAAGCAAGGGCTAACGGTCGGCGGGCAACTAATCCGCACATGGATTTCCGTTGCGCCCGCCTCGCGCACCATACGGACGATTTTCTTTGAAGTCGTGCCGCGCACAATGGAGTCGTCAATCAGGACGACGCGCCTCCCTTGAATCAGGTCGCGGACGGGATTGAGTTTGATACGCACGCCGAAACTGCGGATGGATTGTTTCGGCTCGATGAAGGTGCGACCGACATAGTGGTTGCGCACCAACCCTTGACGATAATTGATACCGCTCTGCGCGGCGTAACCGATGGCCGCCGCGACGCCCGAATCAGGGACGGGTACGACGAGGTCTGCCTCCGCCGGATGCTCGATGGCGAGTCGCTTACCCATCCTGTGGCGCGACTCGTTGACCGAACGCCCGTAGATGAGCGAGTCGGGGCGCGAGAAATAGACGTGCTCGAAGATGCAGAAAGAATGTGGTCGCGCAGGCAGCGGATAGGACGAGCGCAGCCCCGCGTGTGAAATCTCGACCATCTCGCCCGGCTCGACATCACGCACATAGACGGCATCAATCAAATCAAAGGCGCACGTCTCCGAGGCGACCACCCACGCCTCGCCCAGACGCCCCAGCGCGAGCGGGCGAAAGCCGCGCGGGTCGCGGATGGCGATGAGAGAATCGGGCGTCAGAAAGAGCATCGAGAACGCGCCTTCGGTCTCCCGCAGAACTTCGGGGATAGCTTCCGAGACGCTCGCGGCGTGCGAGCGTGCGATGCCGTGCAGCACAACTTCCGTGTCGGAGGTCGAAGAGAAAATCGCGCCCGCTTGCTCCAGCCGCTTGCGTTCGTCTGTGGCGAAAGGGAGGTTGCCGTTATGACAGATGGCGATCTGGCCATGCTGGCAGGCGACGAGAAAGGGCTGCGCTTCGCGGATGGAAACTTCACCGGCAGTCGAGTAGCGCGTATGACCGATGGCGCTCGCGCCGGGCAGACGGTTCAGCGTCTCTTCGTCGAACACGTCGGAGACGAGTCCCATGGCGCGCTCCGAGCGAAGTTGCGCGCCGTCGGAGGCGACGATGCCGCACGATTCCTGCCCGCGATGTTGAAGCTGATAGAGACCGAGATAGGTGAGACGCGACGCCTCCACATGTCCGAAGATGCCGAACACGCCGCACTCGTCATGAAAGCCGTCCGTAGATAAAATATCGGATGAAACGTCCGCGCTCGTCATCGCCTTCGCTTGCTTTTTCGGTCGCCAGCCTCAACGCGCCGACAACCAACGGAAGTTGGAGTTCTGCAATGCATTGTAACACTCGCTCTCTGTTTATGCCGAACATGACGGCGCAGAGGGTACACAGACAAGAAAGCAAATCTGAAATCTCGGCATGTTGTGCGTCCGTCATTTCGTGGCGCTCGTGTTATGATGTTCACACGAAATCTCAATCAAAACAGGCGGGGGAGCAAGAGGGAAATGGCAGTCAAAGTTTATGGTGCGGATTGGTGCGGCGACACGAAACGGACGCTCGCGTATTTGGACAGTCAGGGCGTTAATTACGAATACATCAACGTCGAAGAGGACGCGCAAGCCTCCGCGTGGGTCAAGCAGCACAACGACGGCAAAGAGCGCAAGCCGACCGTAGACCTCGATGGAAGCATCCTCTCCGTTCCGAGTGAACAGGAGTTGGCGAGCGCGCTGCGCGAAAAAGGTTTAATCGGGTAGACGAGCCTGACGCGCCGACTTGGCTGCGGTCTCTGTGGGCAATAATGGTGGCGCATTATTTGAGAGAGACGCGCGCTCTGGACGAGTGGCGCGTCTTCAAGATTTAGAGTGAGCAAAGCAGAAGGGTTCGCATCCACCGCCATCGTCATCATCTTACGCCTCGCGCTTTTGTCCGCGCTGGTCTCGGCGGGGACGAGCGTCTATCGCCGTCTGCCCGAAGACGACGCGTTTAACCGCACCGCGCAGGCGAAAGAAACCATCCTGCATGTGCGACTGCGTCGGATGCCGCGCGAGATGGCGACGACGAGCAAACTTCCCGTCCAACTCTTTCCGGTAGATGTCGAATCGGCGCAGCGCGAATATGAATCCGAACCGCGTCCGGGCATGCGCTTCGAGCAGTTCGTCGCGCGCCGCATGGGCGACCTCAAACCCATCGCGGGCGAACTGAACGAACAGGGCGAAACAGTCCTCGCCGTCCCGCCGGGGCGTTGGTGGGTGCACGCGACCATTGACGGCGCGGAAGAGTTGACGTGGCGTCTGCCCGTCAACGTCTCAGGCCACGAAAAGACCGTCGAACTCAACCTCGACAATATCTACACGAGAGCGCGAAGTTTTTGAAAGCAGTGTCAAGTGACCAGTGAAGAGTGACGATTTGAAAACACCTTTCTGCTCGTCACTGAAAACTGAAAACTGTTTTCCTGTTTTGCTCGTCACCTGTCGCTCGTCACTTTTCATATGAAAGCACTGCGTTACGAAAACAACAGCTTGAGCGTGGTCGAGGTGGATGTGCCGGAGCGCGACGGCGAGGCGCTGGTGCGCGTGACGCTGGCCGGAATCTGCAATACAGACTTGGAGATTGTGCGCGGGTACGCGAGTTTTGAAGGCACACTGGGGCACGAGTTTGTCGGCGTCGTCGAACACGCGCCGGACGACAGGTCGCTGGTCGGCAGACGCGTCGTCGGAGAGATTAACGCGGGCTGCGGTCTGTGCGCCGAATGTCTGGCGGGCGACGCGCGCCATTGCCCACGGCGCACAGTGCTCGGCATCGTCGGACGCGAGGGCGCGTTCGCCGAATTTCTGACGCTCCCGGCCTCCAACCTCCTGCCCGTTCCCGACGAAGTGCCGGACGAGCGTGCCGTCTTCACCGAACCGCTCGCCGCCGCGTGCGGCATTATGGAGCGCACCGAGATTACGAGAGGGATGCGCGTCGTCGTCATCGGCGACGGCAAACTCGGACTGCTCTGTGCACAGGCTATCCATGCTCTCGCCGGAGGCGCGCATGTGACGCTCGTCGGCAAGCACACAGCGAAACTCCGCATCGCCGCGCGTCGCGGCATCGAGATCATCACCGTCGAAGAATTGCAGGCGACATGGCGACGCGCGTTCGATGTGGCGGTTGAAGCCTCCGGCTCAAGCGATGGTTTCGCGGCGGCGATTGAACTTTTGCGCCCGCGCGGCACGCTCGTCCTCAAATCAACTTTTCACGGCACGACCGAGATTCACGCCGCGCCCGTCGTCGTTGACGAGATCAGCATCGTCGGCTCGCGCTGCGGTCGCTTCGCCCCCGCGCTCGAACTTCTCAAGCGCAACGCCGTGGATGTCGAAAGTCTGATTGACGAAGAGTTCCCGCTCACGCAAGGCGTCGCCGCGTTCGAGCGCGCGAAGATGAGCGGCGTGCTGAAAGTTCTGCTCAGAACTTAAGAGCAGTGACAAGTGACGAGTGACAAGGGACAAGTTAGAGACAGCTTCGCTCTCAGCATTCTTCACTAAAATTCTGACTACTTAAAAATTCAAACCCGAAAACTGTTTTCAGTTTTCGGGTTTGCTCGTCACTCATCGCTTGTCACTCGTCACTGTATTTCTTATGCGCTTGAAGGGCAATCTTGGAGCGGACGCCGCGCTGTTGTTGGTGACGCTCATCTGGGGTTCGACGTTCGTCACGGCCAAAGAGATTCTCGAAAGTTGGCCGCCGCTCGCCTATCTCGCCCTGCGTCTCACACTCGCGGCGCTCGTCCTCGTCGCGCTCTTTCCAAAACAGTTCGCCGGAGCGCGGCGCGAGCAGTGGCGTGCGGGTGTGACGCTCGGATTATTGTTCGGCGTCAGTTTTTCGGGGCAGGCGTTCGGGCTGGTCTTCACGTCGCCGTCGAAGTCCGCTTTCATCACGGGATTGACGACGCCGCTTGTTCCCTTCGTCGCGTTTCTACTGCTGCGCGCGAGGCCGAGCGTGGAGAACATAGTCGGCGTCGTCCTCGCTTCCATCGGTGGGGCGTTGATACTCGCGCCGCAGGGCGCGAGCGGCGTCAATCTGGGCGACGTGATTACGCTCGGCTGCACCGCGCTGTTCGCAATGCATCTGGTCTACATGAGCATCTACGCGCATCGCTACGACGTGCGGCAGTTGAGCGTTCTACAAATCGTCGTCGCCGCCGCGCTCACGCTACTCGTCTGGCTCGGCGTGACCATCTACGCACGCGTATGGGGCGCGGACGCGCTGCCCCACTTAATCGCGCGCGAGACTCTGCCGCTCGTCTGGAGCACGCGCATCGTCGCTCAACTCGTCTATCTGGCGCTGATCGCAACCGTCTTGAATTTTCTCATGTGGACGTGGGCGCAGGCGCGCATGTCTGCGACGCACGCCGCCATTATCTTCAGCCTTGAGCCGGTCTTCGCCACCGCCTTCGCCGTCTCCCTGCGCGGCGCGGGCGAGTGGACGGGAGGCCGCGCCACCATCGGCGCGTTGTTCATCCTCGCAGGCGTCATCAGTTCGGAACTGCGCCTGAGCGAGCGCGACGAGGAAGAAGAGAGGGAAAGAGAGTAGGCCAGAAGGCCGTAAGAGCGAGTCAAAAAAGGCCCCGATGGTCGGCAGAGTATGTGGCCCCTCCGGGGCTTTCAAGATGTCTTGATTCTCTACCGCCTACAGCTTTACGCCTTCTGTCCTTTGCGGCGCAGTTCAGGTTTCGCTATACTCAAAAGCAATTCGCCCCTGTGCCTTATACGCTTCCCATATCTAGTGCACAGATTTTCAGGCGGCGCGTCCAGTCATTCGACTTTGTTCGTGCTGCACAACTTCTTGAACGGCTCCTCTTTTGACAGGTGGTAAAAGTATCATGTTAGAAATTCCCAAGGGACAAACGACCGAAGGTGACCGCGCCATTCTACGCAAGCTTCGTGTATGGATCGCTGCGCTGGCCGTCGCGTGTCTCGTCGTCGGCATCGGACTCGGCGCGCTCTTGACGGGGCAGCGCGTGGTCGCACTCTCGGATGTGCCCGCCGCGCAGATTGCGCGCGCGCCCGAAGCTCTCTCGGCTTCGTTCGCCGAGATTGCGCGGAGGGTCGAACCCGCCGTCGTCAACATTGATACGGTCTCTGCGCCGCAGATGGCTGAGAAGGATGCCGAGTCGGACGAAGACGGGAAAGCCGCGCCTTCGGATAATCCGCTGCTCGACATGCTGCGCCGTCGCGCGCAACGCGCCGCGCGGGGTATCGGAAGCGGCTTCATCGTTGATCCGAAGGGATTGATTCTGACCAACTACCATGTCGGCGAGGGGATGAGCCGCATCACCGTCAAACTGCAATCAGGAGAGATGCTGCGCGGCGAGGTCATCGGCGTCGACACGGAGACGGATGTCGCCGTCGTCCGCGTCAAACCGTCGCACGATCTGCCAACCGTCAAGCTGGGCAATTCCGACGAAGCGCAGGTTGGCGACTGGGTGCTCGCCATCGGCTCGCCGTTCGGTTTAGACCAGACGGTGACAGCCGGAATCATCTCGACCCGCGAGCGCTCAAGCGAAAAGACCGGGGCCACCAGCTTCCAGAGGTTCCTGCAAACGGATGCGGCCATCAATCGCGGCAACTCCGGCGGCCCGCTCGTCAACATGCGCGGCGAGGTTATCGGCATCAACTCGCAGATTGCGACGACGACCGGCGACTACAACGGCATCGGCTTCGCGCTTCCTTCCAATCAGGTCGACTTCGTCTATCAGCAGATCGTCTCGGCTGGAAAAGTGCGGCGCGGTTATCTCGGTATCTATCTCGATTCGGTGCGCGCAGAGTTCGCGCGCGTCTATGG
>CAXTRQ010000131.1:6199-17700 GCA_964246705.1 uncultured Pyrinomonadaceae bacterium | reverse complement strand
TTGATCGCAGCGTCGCCGAAGCTCTCGGCGAAGTTCTTCTCAGCGAAGACGCGCCGCCCCAACCGCCACCCCCCGCCACGCCGCCGGCGTTGCAGCATCCGTCCTCACTTCAAACTTCTCCCGCTTTCGTCCCTTCAGCACAGAACCGCACGCCGCGCCGCAGCGATGCGCGCGGGGGAACAAAACAGTGACGCTTAAACTTCTTCGCCTGACTTGTGCCGCTCTGATGTCAGCGCTGTATATCTCCGCCGTCGCGCAAACGCAATCAAACGACGCGCAGACTCGCGCCCCGCCGCCGCCCGCCGCCACGACGCCGCAGACCCGCTCGACAGCCGACGAGAACTTTGACGTGAACATCGGCGAGCGACGCATCACAGAGAACGACTACGAAGCTTCGGTCTCGGTGGCGGTCGGCGAAGAGGGCGCGCGCGGTTTGAATTTGCGCGTCGGCGTCGCGGTCGGCGCGCGCAGCATTGATGTGCTGTTGAGAAACGTGCAGGGGCACGTGCGCTTTCGCGCGACGCTCGAACAAATTCTGCAAAGACTCAACGAACGGCGCGCAGGTGGCGCGTCAAACACGGTCACGCCGCCCGCGCCGTCCAACACTCCCTCTCCCTGAAGTAATACGATTAGCAGATAGCCCCGACCTTTCGCCGTAAGGCATGCTTGATTTCAAAACTTTCGGAGGAGAACAACCAGTGAGAAATCTCTTTCTAACCGGAGCGGTAATTGTCATCGGCCTCGCCGCCAACTCCGGCGCACGCGCACAGAGTACAACCAACACCAACCGTGGCGACGATAACACCTCGATCTCCACCAGCACGACACGACAGACAGGCACGCGCAGCAACAACACCGTCGCCCAGGCGCGACCGACGCCGACGCCCGTCACGCCCGTGCGCCCGCTCTCGCAGGAAGACCAGCAGCGCCAGCAAGCGTCCAGCGAGCGCCGCCGTCAGGAAGCCGCGAGCGGCGACCCGGACGTGCTGCTCGACATCCCGAACCTTTCGGTCGAAGAGATTACTTTGAAAGTCAAAAACCTGCGGGCGCGCGTTTCGCTCGATGCGCGCCTCGCCAATCTTTTGCAGTTGACCGCCGGAGCCGACGCCGGAATTGACGAAGTTGATTTAACGATCAAGGGCGTGCGCGCCGAAGCTCTGCTCAAAGTTCGGCTCGACAACGTCGCCGCCATTATTGACCGCACGTTGACGACGATTGACCGCAACCCGCAAATTCTTGAACGGCTCTTACAGAGCGTTGACAGCACGGTTGGCACGGTCGGCGGCGTCGCCAATACGGCGCTCCAACCGGGCGGCGTCGTTGATCGGACGGTCGGCACGGTCGGGCAGACTTTGAATAACGTCACGCAGCCGGGCGGGCTGCTGAGCCAGACCGTCAACACTTTGGGACAGACCGTCCAGCGCACGGTTGACCGCACGGGCAATATCGTCGAACGCACGCTCGACAATGCGGGCGCTCTCGTCAATCAAAGGACGGTCGGAAACGTTTCCGGCCTCAGCGTCCTCAGTGAAACGACGAGCGCCGCCGGTCAAATTATCCGCCGCGTGACGGATACTTCCGGCGCGGTCATCGAACTGACGCTCGACACCGCCGGTCGCGTCGTCAATTCGCGCGTCGTCAGTCAGGCGACGGGGGCAGGAGGCAGCAGGCCGCGACCGTAACTCGACTGCCGGTGTCCCGCAGGGAATGTGTGGAAATAGCCCAACGATAAATCTTCGGGCTATTTCCACACATTCCCTGCGGGACTTTTGCAAGAGGTCTACTGCACTTCGCCCCTGCGGGGCGGAGGCGCGTTGAAATTCCCGATGTGAAAATTCTGCAACCTTGCGCCGCGCTCTGCGTGTAAACAGACGGACTTGCGGCAGGCGCGAGCGAGGGAATCTGCTTTTGATGGGTCGTGTCTATGGTTGCGCCGCTTGTGTCCCACGCGTTATGCTTCCGAAGCGTCCGGTGAAGCCGCCCCGACTGCCTCGCCGCCACTACTTAAAAGACTCGAACGCACGAAAGAGCCGAAGGTGATCGTTAGCCGTCTTAATCTCGCCAGTCATCCTTTCCGCAATCGTACGCTGCCGTGGACAATCGCGGCGGTCGTCGCCTGCGTCTCGCTCATCGCGCTCTTCTGGATAATCTCAGAGGGCAGGCGGGTCGGCGTGCAGGCTGATGCGGCGGAACGCGCCGTGCTGGATTTACGAAAAGAGCGCACGCAGATGCAGGCGCAGGCACAGGCAGTCAGAGAGTCAGTCCCCGCCGATCAACTGAAAACACTTGAAGCGGCGCACCTGCTCGTTGACCGCAAGACCTTCTCTTGGTCGCAACTGTTCACCGACCTCGAAGCAACGCTGTCGGCGAACGTGCGCGTCGCGCGCATCACCGTGCGCGACGTGACGCAGCGCGGCGGACAGACGCGCGCGGAACTTGAGTTGACCGTCGTCGGACGCACGCCCGGCGATGTCACGGAGATGATGGCTGACATGAGCCGGACAGGCGCTTTTGCTGTCGTCCCTCTATCCGAAAACGCGAAGCAGGGCAGAGGCGACATCGGCATCGAATGGACGTTGCGCGTCACTTATGTTCAGCGCTCGCGCATGAGAGAGGGCAACGGCAACCCGAACTCAAGCGTCGCGTCTACCGTAGCGCCATCGAGAGGACAGGAATAGAGAAGTGAAAGACGAGCGAGGAACTAAAGGAAACCTCGATGCGAGCGGCGGGACTTCCCGTAGGCGCACCGAGGTGAGTGTGCGCCTTGCCAATTTTCGCGGCTCGCGCTCGCGAAGCGCCGTCGCTCTGCCCGAACTGATTGCGCTCGCCGCTTCCGGTCTCCTCCTCTTAACAGCAATCTTCTCATATTTCTATTTCCTCAGACCCCAGCGCGCACGCCTCGTACAGATGACCAACGAGCGACAGCAGTTGGAGAGGGAACTGCAAGCCGCCAGCGTCGGCGTCAAGCGAAACGCCGACACACAGGCCACCGTGCAGGAGATTCTCGGCAGCCTGCAAGAATTTGAGACGACCTATCTCGGCTCGACGAACGACCGCCTCCATCTCGTTGATGAATTGAACGAGAAGATTCTACGCAACAAGCTGCGCATCAGCGGCGGCATGTCCTATTCACAATTTGAAGAGGCCGAGCCGGGTGTAGCGCCGCAACCTCAACAGCGCGCCGGCAGAGCCAAAGCCGCACAGAGCGTCTTTCCGGGCATCGGCGTCACGCTCACGGTCGAGGGCACGTATGCGAATTTGCGCCGCTTCATCCGTGACGTAGAGTCCGATAGGCATTTTGTCGTCATTGATGCGGTCGAATTGGAAGGCGTGACGGATACATCTGCGCCGCAGCCGACCACGGGCGTCCCCGGTGAGGCGGGCACGCCGCCGCCGGGTTTGACGCCGACCGTCTCGCGCGGCGCGCTGGTCTCGCTGCGTCTCGATATGGCTGCTTACTTCCGGCGCTTGAACGCGCCCGCCGTGCAGAACACGTCGCAGCCCTGAGAGACGGGTGGGCAATTCCGAAGTCGGATCAGGCATCTCAAAGTCGTTGGATAAAGCGTCTTAAAGTTATGGGTCTCTTTGAAGGCAAAACTCCTGCGGAACGCTACAAGGCGATTGCGGCGATTGTGCTCGGCGCGCTCGCCGTCCTCTTTCTGGCGCGCGGGTTGTTCGGCGGTGGTTCAACGAAACCGACAGCGGTTGCGAACCCCAGACCGACGCCGAGGAAAACTGTAGGGAGCGCGCCGCTCAATGATGCTGGCCCCGACCCGACGCTCGTCCCGCCGACTCCTGTGGTTTACAGTCCGCTCTCTCCCGGAGGCACAGACGCCGGTCGCAATATCTTCGCTTACTACGTGCGCCCGACGCCCGCGCCAAAACCTTCCAGCGAAGCGACGCTTCCACCCGCGACCCCGACACCGACTCCGCCGCTCGTGCTGGCATCGCTTTCAACGCAGAGCGTCTATGCGCGCACGGGAGATTTCCCACTCCAAGTCTCCGGCGATAAGTTCACATCGGCGACGCGCGTCTACATGGACGGCCAAGAACTCTCGACCCAGTTCAATAGCGCGCAGCAACTCTCGGCGACCGTGCCCGCCTCCGCCATCGCTAATCCCGGCGGGCGGCAGGTGCAAGTACGCACACCCGATAATCAACTCTATTCAAACACGGCGACGCTCAACGTCATGCAACCGCCCGCGCCGACCATGACCTTCGTCGGCTTCATCGGGCGACCCGGCTACAAGAACGAAACCGCCGTGTTGAAAAATCAGAAGGGCGAATTGGTCAGCGTCAAACTTGATGATCAGGTCGAAGGCCGCTTCCGCGTGACAAATATCTCCGAGCGTTCCATCGAACTGACCGACAAAGATTTAAAGATTAAGCATACGTTGCCCTATCTCGAAGCGCGTTCCGGCGTCAGCGGCAATCCGCCGCGCTTTACGCCCCAGCCGCCCCCCAAAAATGAAGAAGGTGGAGACGCTGATGAAGAACCATAATCAACGCTCTTCACCTGTGAGCGCACGAGGAAACAGAAACGAAGAACCCGCCGCCGCCCGCCGCTTCCGCACGGATGAAGATTCATCCGCACAAGAGGGCTACGCGCTCGTCGCCCTGCTCGCTTTAATGACGATCCTCGCGCTCGCGCTCACCGCCGCAGCGCCGAGCCTCCATCAACAAAACTTGAGAGAACTGGAAAAGGAAGCGATTGTTCGCGGCGAAGAGGTCGCCGAAGCCATCGCCGAATATCGTCGCCTGAAAAATGCGCTGCCGAAGTCCATGGAAGAACTGCTCGAAGGCGCGCCCCCCTTCCCCGGCAGCCTGAAGAAGAAACAGCTTCTTCGACCCTCCGCCGCTATTGATCCTCTCTCGGCTTCGCACGAGTGGCGTCTCATCAGACCTAGAGATAAAGAACTCACAGACTTTCAACAGAAGGTCTTGCTCTACACGGGTCTGCGTGAACTACCGCTGCGCGAACAGTGGATGCAACAATACGCCGTACGTCTCACCGGCCTCGTCGACCTCAAGGATGATGAAGAAGCGCCGTGCGGTGAAAACACTTCATCGAACAGCAGCGATGAATTCATCGGCGTCGCCAGTCGCAACCAATGCGCTTCCGTCCTCACCTTCTTCGGGATCGAACGCCACGATAAGTGGGTCTTCACTCCGCTCTACAGATAGCTCAACGCATCACATTTACAATACAGGCGTACACTCATCAGCAAGCGAGAATGAGAGCGCAGTGGTGTGTGATGTATCGAGTAGCATCATGCAGCGCGAAAAAAATGAGAGCTAATTCAATTAAGTTATTGACATCTGAATGTATTGTGTTTATATATCCAACATGTTGTGCGCTATTCAGTCTAGGCCACAAGCAAAAAACTGACACAGCATCTTGTGGTTCAGAGCAACTAAACTAAAAAGGAGCAGCTACAACTTATGGCAACTAAGAAAGCATCATCTAAGGGCGGTTCAAAGGGCGGCTCGAAGGGCGGCTCGAAGGGCGGCTCAAAGGGCGCCGGTTCAAAGCGGAAGTAACCTCGTCTCACGTAGTACGCGTAACCTTCAAAGGCGCACACAACACTTTACAGCCTGTCAGGGCTTTTACAAAGGACGGCGATTGCATTCCAAATGCACGCCGTCCTATTCTTTTACGATACAGGTCAGAGGTCAGTTGTAGAACCTTGAGTCGAACTATCCTCCGACCTCTCCCAACTTTGCTCTATGATTAATGTCGCGCTCGTAGAACCGGAGATACCACCCAACACAGGTAACATCGCGCGCCTGTGCGCGGCGACGCGCACGCCTCTGCATATCATCGGCGCAACGGGATTTCGACTTGACGACCGGGCTGTACGTCGCGCAGGACTCGACTACTGGCCGGAAGTTACGCTTCAAAGGCATCGCGATCTAGATGCCCTCTATACTGCTCTCGCCGGTGCGCGGTTTCTTTACCTGACGACCAAAGCCGAGATGTCTTACAGCGATTGGGAGTTCACGGCGGATGATTGTCTAGTGTTCGGGCGTGAGACACGCGGCCTCCCCGAAGAGCTTTTGCGCGCCAACTGGGAGAGATGTCTGACCATCCCGATGCTCAACCCGAACGTGCGCAGCCTCAATCTCGCCACGTCGGTCGCCATCGTGCTTTACGAGGCGTTGCGGCAAACCGGCGCGTTCGGGGCGAAACGCAGTTGAAAGAAAAGCTCCGCCAACTCTCCTAAAGTAGCGAGCCTTTTGATTGGAAACCTTCGAGCAGAATGAAAGCCCGCCGCTCGTTTTAATCCTCCAAATCCGCCAGAGTTATCTTCCCGGCAGGAATAATCGAGCCACACGTGATAAGATAACTGTTTCGACTAGGGCGCTTTTTCTGCGCCATTCTTATCCATGCAGGGGAATTATGACTGAAGAGACGAAAGAGATACGCAACATCGCCATCATCGCACATGTTGACCACGGCAAGACGACACTGGTTGACGCGATGCTTAGACAGGCCGGGACTTTCCGCGAGAACGAGCATATCCGTGATCGTGTGATGGACTCGATGGATTTAGAGCGTGAGCGCGGCATCACGATCATGGCGAAGAACACGGCGGTGCGCTACGGCGACGTGAAAATTAATATCGTGGACACGCCGGGACACGCGGACTTTGGCGGCGAGGTTGAGCGTGTTTTGAAGATGGTGGACGGCGTGATGTTGCTGGTTGACGCGGCGGAAGGCTGCCTGCCGCAGACGCGCTTCGTGTTGCGCAAGGCGCTGGAGGCTCGGCTTCCGGCCATCGCCGTCGTCAATAAGATTGACCGTCACGACGCGCGTCCCGAAGAAGTGGTCAACGAAATCTACGATCTGTTTATTGACCTCGACGCCTCGGACGAGCAGATTGACTTCCCGATTCTCTACGCCGTCTCGCGTGACGGCATTGCGAAAAAGGAGTTGACGGATGACTCGAAAACGCTCAAGCCGCTCTTCGACCAGATTGTTGAGACTATTCCTGCGCCGCGTGCGTTGCGCGAAGATTCGCTGCAACTGCTGGTCGCTAATCTCGATTACAACGATTACGTCGGGCGTCTCGCCATCGGTCGCATCTACGCGGGAGAAATCCGGGCGGGCGACGCGGTCGCCATCATCAAGCGTGACGGCTCCGTGCAGAAGACGCGCGTCAAAGAGCTTTACGTGTTTGAAGGATTGAAGCGCGAGGCGGTCGCGCGCGCAGGCATGGGCGAAATCGTCGCGCTCGCCGGAATGGAAGGCATCGAGATTGGCGAGACCGTGACGAGCGCGGATAATCCGCAGGCGCTTCCGGTCATCGCGGTTGACGAGCCGACCATCTCGATGGTCTTCGGCGTCAACAACTCGCCCTTCTCCGGGCGCGAAGGCAAGTACGTCACGTCGCGGCAGATTATGGAGCGACTCGATAAAGAATTGCTCTCGAACGTCGCCATCCGCGTCGAGCCGACCGAATCGCCCGATCAATTTAAAGTTTCGGGGCGCGGCGAATTGCAACTCGCCATCCTCATTGAGATGATGCGGCGCGAAGGTTACGAGCTACAGGTTTCAAAACCTGAAGTCATCACGCGCGGAGTCGACGGACAGACGTTGGAGCCGATTGAGCAGGTCGTCGTTGATTGCCCGGACGAGTTCATCGGCGTCGTCACCGAAGCGATGGGGCGGCGCAAAGGGCAGATGACGAAGATGGTCAATCACGGGACGGGACGCGTGCGCCTCGAATTTGAAACGCCCTCGCGCGGCCTCATCGGATTCCGCAACGAGTTTCTGACGGAAACGAAGGGCACGGGACTCCTGAATACGATATTCCTGCGTTGGGGGCTGTGGCAGGGCGCGATGCGCGGGCGCTCGACGGGTTCGCTCGTCGCCGACCGCACGGGCGAGACGACAACTTTCGCGCTCTTCAATTTGCAAGAGCGCGGTTCGATGTTCGTGCGTCCCGGCGTCAAAGTTTACGAAGGGATGGTCGTCGGCGAAAACGCGCGCTCGGTTGACCTCGATGTTAATGCCATCAAGGAGAAGAAGCTGACGAACATGCGCGCCGCCAGCGCCGACGAAGCAATGCGCCTCGTTCCGGTCAAAGACCTCTCGCTTGAACAGGCTTTGGAATTTATCGCCGACGATGAACTGGTCGAAGTCACGCCGCAGTCAATTCGCCTGCGCAAGCGCGTGCTCGAATCGAACCGGAGGCCGAAGAAAGAGAAAGATTAAAGGGTCGGCGAGTCGGTGCTTTTCTGTTTTTTGCGGCATGACATCTTTTGCGTGGAAAATAGTTTCACGCAAAGACGCCAAGCCGCAAAGGAAGAGGAAACGCGAAGATAGCTTGAGAGGTGAAAGAAAATGAACGACCGTGTTTGCTGGAACTGCGGCCACTTCCAAGAGTATCACACCATCGCGGGCGGGTGTTCTTTCGCGCGTGGCGATGAACGCTGCGACTGTCGCGGATATGAAGACAGCGAGTATCAAGGCGAGCAGAGGAAGAGAGACACTTACACCAACTCCGACCGGCGGCGTGTCGCCTCACAGAGAAGAAAAGAGTAAGCATCGCCTCTCCCTTCTGACGAGCAACTCAAGACTGAGATGCGCCGACGACCGGGAGGCGTCCGGCGCGCACTCTCAAGAGTAATGATGAAAGAAATGCTATGCGGGCGTCGAGGGCGGCGACGGCGACGGCGCTGAAGTCGTATATCCCCACAGTCTCATCAGCCCATCCATCTCTCCGTTGAACTGATCTCTATCGCAGTTTCCGACGCCGGGCACGGAATGCGGGCCGGGGCCAATCGTGCCATCCGTGTATTGCCACATCGTCCACGTCGGCCAGTTCGCGGGCACGTGTGCTGTCGAGCCATATTCGGAGAGCCAGAACCAGCAGTTCGCCAGCGTCGCATTCTGTCCTGATCCCAACAACTGCTTGATGAGAGAGCCGGAATAAAAACCCGGCCAGCGGCCTGTCTTAGCCTGCACCTGCGTGACGAACTGTTCAGCCCCCGCGAGCGTCATGGTCGGCCCCCCTGTCGTGTTCGGCTCAAAGTCGAGCACTAGCAAATCCTGCGGGCCGGGATTCACTACCGAGAGGAAATAGTTGGCCTGCGCCGTGCCGTCATCGCCCGTCCCGAAATGATATGCGCCCCAGTACAGCCCTGCGGCGAGAGCCTGACTGCGACGCGACAGGTAATGCGAATCGGTGTAGTTAATGCCTTCCGTCGCCTTGTGGATGACGCCGATAATGCCTGCGGATTTGACGGCGTTGAAATCTGTGACGTTGTTGAAGTGAGATAAATCAATAACGACATTCAGTGCCATATTGGAAGCCTCCAAGTTGGATTTTTAACTTTTGAGCCGCGACGATTTCTGCGAGGCGGAGAGAGTGTAGCATGCGAGGATTGTAATTCCGGCAGAGGAATTTCGCGAGAGACTGTGTACGCGAACTCAAGCCTAGCGAGCCTGATGCTCTCTTTGAATATCAGTCCGCGTATACCAGTAAGCCCACGCGATGAGTAACGCTTGAAGCGGCAGACGCCCCCACAATGCCGCCGCGCCGAACTCCGTGTAAAGCTCAGGGTGCATCGCCATGTGAATGTTGGCCGGGAAGACAGCGATCAGCAGGGCGATTAGCCCCCATGCCGCCGCTCGCCCGTACTTGGGGATGAGCAGCAGCGCGCCAAAAGCTATTTCAAAAACTCCGCTCAGATAAACGAGCGGCAGATGCCAAGGCAGATACGGCGGCATTATTTTCAGGTAAAAACCGGCATTGATGAAGTGGTTCAGACCGCTCAGCACAAAAAACAGAGCCAGAATAACTTTTAGCGTCAGCTTGAGAATTCGCATCGGCTTCAGCTTACGCTAACTATTAACTGCCGCCTAGCGCCCGTCTTCAACTGCCGCCGCCGCGCTCGCTCAAGCGTTCGCCGTGTGCCCGCGCGTCGCGGTTTTCAACTTATATGATTGGTCTCGGACAACCGCCGTCTCAGGCTCGAAGCGGATGAAGATGTAATCCGGGTCGTCAAGTATCTCGATAAAGCGCGAATCCCAATTCTCCAAGTTCCCCATATAGCGACTCAGCAGGCGCTTCATCCGCTCGGCGTCGTGTGCCTCAAGGTAAGCGCTGCCACGCAAGCCGACGTGCTGGACGAAACCCGTCGAGACATCGAAATCTACTATCCCGACAGCACAGCGCGGCTCTTGCTCAATTCGTTTCGGAAAGGAGTCGGTCTGATAGTTCCCGATAATCCAGAGCGCGCCATTCTCCCACAAAAACCAGACGGGCGATTCACGCGCGCCATCCACACAACCCGTCGCCAGATGACCAAACAACGGGCGCACGAGAATCTCATTCATCAACTGCCGCGCGGCCTCTTCATCGAGGTCAAAGTGGCTGCCCGTATCACGAACTACTTTCATGTTTCTTAACGTTCTACTTCTTTGCGTCTTTGCGTAAAACTTTATTTCACGCAAAGAAGTAGAAAAGTCGAGTGATTGAAATCTTCTATCTTTTTGCTTTCGAGAAGTTGGCGCGTCAATCCATGATTTTATCTAAGCCTCTGACCAACCCGACGTGGTTTTTAACTTTACGAATGGCGAGAAGTGTCCCCTGTATGTATGGCTCCGCGCCGCTCCCTGCATCGTGCCGGATGCTCAGACGCTCGTCTTTCGCACCGAAGACGGCCTCGACGCCGATGACGTAACCGGGCAGACGAATCGAATGTATCTGGCTTCCGTTGAGAGTCGCCCCACGGCTTTCTTTTTCTCCGATTGTTTGCTCGACGGGGTGGGTGATTTCCGGCCTTCCGATTTCCGAGAGGCGGAAAGCCAACTCGCGCGCCGTGCCGCTCGGCGCATCCTCTTTAGCGTCCGAGGCGTAATCTATAAGCTCCCAATGGGACAGATACTTCGCCGCTTCACAGGCGAAGCGTTGTAACAGCACCGCCGTCAGCGCGAAATTTCCGGCGGCCACCACGCCGACTTTTTTATCTAAAGCCTCCCGGTTGATTTCAGCGTAATCCTCATCGCTCAACCCTGAAGAACCAATCACCACATGGACGCCTTTCTGAATCGCCTCCAACACATTGGCTTTCACCACGTCAGCTTTTGTGTAATCAACCAGCACGTCGGTCGGCGTATCGAGAGCCTCCGCGACCGACCCGCTGACCATCATCTCAATTTTTAAATCGCCGACGGCATCTCTCAAGCTACGGCCTTTAAACTTGCGAGAGACAGCGCCCACCAGACTCAAATCGTCCGCCCCGACGACGGCGGCACACAGCGGCATTCCAACCCACCCGGTAGCGCCGGCAACACACACATTCAGCTTCATAGCTTCAAGCCTATCAGATTTCTAGATTCCCTGACCATCACTCGACGCCCGAAGGGTTTTGCGCCTCGGTATCCGTTTCCTCTTCGGCTTCGGCGGGCTTATAGATTTCGTAGCCGGTTCCATCGTCGTAGTAATAGCTGCCTGACTTCTTGGGGAGGGGGGCGGGTTGTGGTGTATCAT
>CAXTRQ010000131.1:0-6189 GCA_964246705.1 uncultured Pyrinomonadaceae bacterium | reverse complement strand
CCCCCCCCCCCCCCCCCCCCCCCCCCCCCCCCCCCCCCCCCCCCCCCCGTGGTGTATCATCTGCGGGTTCGCTCATCTCTTACTCCTTTAAATCGGAAAAACGCATGTGCCGTTTTATCGCCTATGCAGGCGCGCCGTTGTTGATGGCGGATTTATTATACCGCCCCGTCAATTCTCTCATCATGCAGAGTCATCATGCGCGCGAGCGTGCGGAGCCTTTGAATGGCGACGGGTTCGGCGTCGGCTGGTACGTTCCCGAAATTGACCCGACGCCGTGCGTGCAGCGCTCAGTTTCGCCCGCGTGGTCGAATCGTAACTTGCAGAACCTCGCGCTGAAGACGCGCGCCTCTCTGTTGTTCGCGCACGTCCGCGCGGCCTCGCCCGGTATGGCTGTCAACGAGGCGAACGTCCATCCGTTCAGTTACGACCGTTTCACGTGGATGCATAACGGCGCGGTCGCGGGCTTTCATAAAATCAAGCGGCCTTTGCGCGAGAGCCTGAAGGACGAATTTTACGACATGATTCAGGGCACGACCGATTCGGAGCATGCCTTCGCGCTGTTTCTCAATAACCTGAGCGTGCCGTTCGGCGAGGCGACGGCTGAAGATTTGCGCCGCGCGCTCATCGAGACGATTGCACGTTTGAATGAACTGACGCGCGCCGCCGGTATCGTTGAACCTTCATACTATAACTTCGCCGCGACGGACGGGCACGCGATGGTCGTCTCGCGCTTCTGCTCGGCGGAGGGAATCGCCGGGCAGTCGCTTCATTATTCGCGCGGCCTCACGTTTGAATGCCTGCCGGACGGCTTGTGCGATATGCACTCGGTCGAGGCAGACAGGCAGGCGTCGGCGGTCATCATCGCCAGCGAGAAGTTGACGGATGACCGTTCCGACTGGACGCTCGTGCCTGATAACCACACCGTCATGGCGCTGCCCGACTTGAGCGTGAAGGTTGAAGAGATAACGTTGTGATGGGTATGGCAAAAAGCTCCGGCAGGAGCGCAGGTTCAATAGCCCCGGTAAGAGCGAAAGTTTGGCAGCCCCTCCGGGGCTATCAAACATCTTCCCATTTCTGAAATTTTCATACTATGAGGACAAGACATGAGAGCTTTCATCCAGCGCCGCGCGTGGTGCTCTGCCTTATTGATTTTCGCGCTGCTGCCCAATCTCGCCCTCGCGCAGCAGTCGCCGCCGCCGCCGCCCGCGAAGAAATTCGAGTTGACAGTTGACAGCATCATGCGCGGGCCTGATCTGGTCGGCTATCCGCCGACGGACGTTAGGTGGTCACAGGACAGCCTGCACGTCTTCTTTCGTTGGAAGCGCGCGGGCGAGCCGCGTCTGCGAGAGGCCGACACGTACGTCGTCGACCGCGACGGCACTAATTTGCGAAAACTATCGGAGGAAGAGGCGCGGCAGTCGCCGCCCTCGACGGGCGAGTTGTCGAAGGATAAAAAGCTGACGGTCTTTACCGAAGACGGCGACGTGTTTCTCTACGACCACGCGCAGGGCGCGCGACAGCAGATTACGAAGACGACCGACACGGAGACGAACGCGCATTTTACGCGCGACCAGCGGAGCATCTATTTCACACGACAGAATAATCTCTACGTCCTCGCGCTCGACGGCGGCGCGCTCACGCAATTAACTGATATTCGCACCGGCGGCGGCGGCAGTTCCACAACCGCGCGCGAGCAGCGCGGCACGGATAGTCAGGAAGTTCTCAAGAGGGAAGAGAGCACGCTTTTAGAAGCCGTGCGCGAGCGCGCCGAGCAACGCGAAGAGCAGGAGGCCAAGCGCAAGCAGCGCGAGACGCGTAAGCCCTTCCAGATTACCTCCGGTCAGGCGGTCGCCAACCTCACGCTTTCGCCCGATGGCAAGTATGTCATCGCCAATATCATCGAACCTGCAAGCGGAGCGAAGAACGCTATCGTCCCGAACTTCGTAACCGAGTCGGCCTACACGGAAGACATTCCGAGCCGCTCAAAGGTCGGAGACGCGCAGTCGCGTTCGCGCATGGCCGTCATCAACGTCTCGACTGGCGACTCAAAGTGGGTCGAGCACGGACAGCGCGTCGAGGTCGCACAGACCATCCGCACGCGCACCGAAGCGAATGCAACCGAACAGGCGCAACGCGAGCGCGGCGTCGAGACCGGACAGACGCAGCAGGGCGCACAACAGGGACAACAGACGCAAGGCGGGCAGCAGGCGCAGCAACAGGGACAGACGCCGCCGCGCACGCAGACCGAAGGGACGCTGGGCGCGCAGGCGCGCGACCGCGATGTGCAACTCTTCGCGTTGCAATGGTCGGAGGACGGCGAGCGCGCAGTCATCGCGGCACGCGCGGCGGATAACAAAGACCGTTGGGTTATGTTGCTCGACCCAGCGACGGGGAAGACGAAAGTGCTCGCACGCATTCACGACGACGCGTGGGTCGACGGCCCCGGAGCGTTCACGCTCGGCTGGCTCGCGGACAATACGCACGTCTACTTCGAGTCCGAGCGGGACGGCTTCGCGCATCTCTACACCGTCTCGATTGACGGCGGCGAGCCTACGCAGTTGACGGCGGGACAGTTTGAAGTCTCCGACGTGCGCCTCTCCCTGGACAAAACAAAATTCTATTTCACTTCGAGCGAAGGAAGTTTCGCCGAACGTCATCTCTACTGGATGCCCGTCAAGGGCGGGGCGCGAACCCGCGTCACGTCAATGGCGGGCAACAATCAGGTGGACATCTCGCCCGACGAATCGCTGCTCGCCGTCGTCAATTCCTACAGCAACAAGCCGCCGGAACTCTACCTGCAAGGCAACACCACCGCGTCGACGGCGCGGGTGCAGGTCACGACTTCGCCCCTGCCCGAATGGTCAACTTACAAGTGGATTGACCCGCCCATCGTGACTTTCAAAGCGCGCGACGGCGCGACCGTCTATGCGCGTCTCTACAAGCCCGCGAATTTCCGTCAAGGCGGCCCGGCGGTGCTCTTCGTGCACGGCGCGGGCTACTTGCAGAACGTGCATAAATGGTGGAGCAACTACTACCGCGAATATATGTTTCATCACCTGCTGATGGAGCGCGGCTTCATCGTGCTCGATATTGACTATCGCGGCTCCGCAGGATACGGGCGCGACTGGCGGACGGCAATTTACCGGCACATGGGCGGCAAGGATTTAACCGACCATGTTGACGGTGTCCGCTATCTCGTCAGCGAGCACGGGGTTGATCCGCGACGTGTCGGCATCTACGGCGGCTCTTACGGCGGCTTCATCACCTTCATGGCGATGTTCACCGAGCCGGACGTGTTCGCGGCGGGCGCGGCCTTGCGTCCCGTCGCCGACTGGGCGCACTACAATCACCCATACACCTCGAACATTCTCAACACGCCGCAGGCAGACCTCGAAGCCTACAAGCGCAGCTCGCCCATCTACTTCGCCGAAGGCTTGAAGGGTGCGTTGCTCATCTGTCACGGCATGGTTGATACGAACGTGCATTTTCAGGACACGGTACGCATCGTCGAGCGGCTCATCGAACTGCGCAAAGAGCACTGGGAACTGGCCGTCTACCCCGTCGAAGACCACAGCTTCGAGCGCGCGTCGAGTTGGGCGGATGAATACAAGCGCATCCTCAAACTGTTTACGGAAAACCTACAGCCCGACCCGCGCGCATCATCTCCAACCGCAAGCAACGCGGTGACAAAAAAGAAACGATGAACGCGGAACGATGAACTGAAAAACAAATCTGAAATTTCAAAGCTGAGTTTCTTAGGCGATTGGCACTCAAATTTATTTGACGGAGGAAGAATGAAAAAGCTTCTCAGTGTAATCGTCGTCCTGTTAATCCTCACACAGCAGTCGCCGCAACACGAAGCGTCGGCGCAGGAGGCGGGACGAAAGCGCGGCATCACCGCCGAAGACTATTTCGCGTTCGAGTTCCTGTCAGACCCGCGTATCTCGCCCGACGGCAAATGGGTCGCGTATGTTGTGACGACCATTGACCAGAAGCAGAACCGGCGGCAATCGAACATCTGGATTGCGGCGACCGACGGAAGCTCAACGCCGCGACAGTTCACGACCAGCCCACAGTCTTCCAGTTCTCCGCGCTGGTCGCCCGACGGGCAATATCTCGCCTTCCTCTCGGCTCGCCCCACCGGAACGGAGAGCGCCACCGGCGGAACGAGTAGCAGCAGTGGTGGCGGCGGCGCAGGCGCTCCGTCCGCTCCGGGGAGTCCCGCATCTTCGAGCACGCCTGCCGCCACGCCCACGCCCTCTGCGCCTAATACCCCGGGCGCGGGGCGCGACCCGAACACGCCGACCGCTTCGGCTACTCCCGGTTCCACAGGCGCTCCGGCCTCGCCCGGCGTGTCGAGCGCGCAGTCGACCACCGCCGCCGACACGCCGCGCAGCCAAATCTACGTCCTCTCCTTGCAGGGCGGCGAAGCGCGCCGCGTGACCAACCTGAAGAACGGCGCGAGTAACTTTCAATGGTCGCCCGATGGAACGCGCTTCGTCGTCATCAGCCGCACGGGGCCGAGCGACGCACGCGCGCCGTCGAGCGATGTGCGCCATTACACGTACTCTTCCTACAAGTTCAACGACACGGGCTGGTTCGATGACAAACGCGCGCACCTCTGGATTGTTGATTTCCGCAGCGGCGCGGCCAGACAGATTACTTCCGGCGAAGCTTGGAACGACAGCGACCCGCAATGGTCGCCTGACGGGACGCGCATCGCCTTCGTCTCAGACCGCACCGGCAAAGCCTTTGAAGAGGGCCGCAACACGGATGTCTGGGTGATTAACGCGGACGGCACCGGCGTGCTGACGAAAATCTCAGACCACGACGAGGCGGACGACAGCCCGCGCTGGTCGCCGGATGGTCTCACCATCGCTTTCCTCGGCGAGATACACGAACGTGACCATCCGAAAATCTTTCTCGCTCCGGCGACCGGCGGTGCGCCCTCCGCGCTCGCCGCCAACAATCTCGACCTCATCCCCTCGAACCTCAAGTGGGCGGAGCAGGGGCGCGCTCTCTACTTCGAGACGGGCGTCAAAGGCGAGACGCATCTTTTTCGCGTGGACGTGGGGAGTAAGGCTATCAAGCAGGTGACGACGGGCGCACGCGCCATTCGCGGTGTTGACCTCGGCAAGCAGTCGGAACGCATGGTCTATTCCGCGAATGATTTTAAAAATCTCGACAACCTCTACACGGCGGACATCTCAGGCCGCAACGAGCGACAACTGACACGCCTCAACGAGAGGCTCTGGTCGCAACTACAACTTCAGGAGGTCGAGCGCGTGCCCTACAAGGGCGCGGACGATTGGGACGTTGACGGCTTTCTCGTCAAACCTGTCGGCTGGCAGGAAGGCAAAAAATATCCGATGATCCTGAGCATTCACGGCGGCCCGGCAGGCATGTACGGCGTTGACTGGTATCAGGAATTTCAGGTCTACGCGGCGCGCGGCTGGGCTGTCTTCTTCACCAATCCGCGCGGCTCGACCGGCTACGGCCAAAAATTTGAGCGGGGCATCGCCAATGAATGGGGTGGCAAAGATTATGCGGACGTGATGCGCGGCGTCGAAACGGTGCTCCAGCGAAACCCTTGGATTGACCGCGAGCGTCTAGGCGTCACGGGCGGCTCTTACGGCGGCTATCTAACCAACTGGATTGTCGGTCACACCAATATGTTCAAAGCCGCCGTGACGCTCAGAAGCGTCGTCAACTTTATCAGCGACGAAGGCACGCGCGACGGCGCATACGGACACACGCCCGACTTCGGCGGCGAACTCTTCGACAAATTCGACCTCTACTGGGATCGCTCGCCGCTCAAGTACGCGAAAAACGTCAAGACGCCGATTCTGATTCTTCATTCCGACAACGACTACCGCGTTCCGCTCGAACAGGGCGAGCAGTGGTTCAGAGCCTTGCGACATTTCGGCGTGCCCGCCGAGTTCGTCATCTTCCCGCGCGAGAATCACAACCTCACGCGCACGGGCGAGCCGAAACATCTGGTCGAGAGCATGAACTGGCAACTCTACTGGTTCGACAAATATCTCGACAGCAACACGACAGCCACGCCGCCCGACGCGAAATGACGGGTTAATAAAATGACAGTGGATTAAAAGTTGGTTGATATACGTGAAATTAGTCGTATAATAAATCTCACGTATGTCAATGGAGGCTGCTATGAGGGCTAACCCG
>CAXTRQ010000130.1:0-18030 GCA_964246705.1 uncultured Pyrinomonadaceae bacterium | reverse complement strand
CGATTTTATTGTCGTGGTGAGGCGAGCACAGGCTGTCATGGTTTGCACTACCAGCGGTTTCCTGACAGACGGCTTACTGCGAACAGGGAAAGAGAGGCCGCGCAGGTAAGCGAGGTGCGACGTGTTTGGAGCGCGAGTGCGTGGTGAGATGTGAATTTTGAAGTTAAGGCGCGAGGTGCGGATGAAGAAGGTTTAAGGGTTGTCTAATGACATCAAGGGATTTGGCTATGACGCTCTAAAGAGGTTTTAAACCTTTACATTAAATCACTGCATGACCACGCTCGCTTGAATAACTTCACTCGTCGGTCTTTGTATCTTCTTAGCGTAGCGTTCATATAGTTGGCAGCTTCATGTTCATCGCATTTTCTCAAGCTGCGGTTTGACGACCGTCTCGTAGCAGTTTGGACAAATGCTGTGACTGAACTGCGCTTCCGAATGCTCGCTGATATAGCTTTCAACCCGTTGCCAGTAGTTATGGTCGTTGCGGACATTCTTGCAATAAGAGCAGATCGGTAGGATACCCTGAAGTTGCTTAACTTGAATGAGCGCATCCTCAAGCTCCCTGATGCGTCCGGTGAGAGTCTGTTGTAGCTCTACCACCGTTGCGCCGACCTGCACACGCGCCCGCAATTCCTCGCGGTCGAAGGGCTTGGTGATGTAATCGTTTGCGCCCGCTTCGAGTCCTTGCACAATATCGAACTTACGGTTCTTCGTTGTCAGGAGAATAAGATAGGTGGGGGTGGCGGTTTGCTTCTGCCGCATGCGACGGCAGACCTCAAGTCCGTCCATTTCAGGCATTATCCAATCAAGAATGGCTAAACGGGGCGGGTCAGTCTCCTGTAACGCTTGCCAAGCTTCAAGGCCATTGCGGGACACGACAACCTCGTGTCCCCACTTAACGAGCGTCACCGTGAGGGCATGGCTGGAAACTGCATCATCTTCGGCAATCAATATCCTCATTCACAATCTCATTTGACGCTCGGCTGTGAAGACCTGTCGCACACGCTCAAACTCTCGTTCCATCTCAGTCAGAAGCGCACCAGCTTTTTGAGGCGAGTTGTTGCAATCTACCAGTTCAAGCTGCTCACAAAGTACTGCCATTCGTCGAACGCCAAGACTGGCGCTACCTCCCTTGAAGTTGTGTGCCACGCGCTTTAAGGAAATCTCATCCATTTCCTTGATAGCCTCCCGCATGGCGGCCATTTTGTGCAGAGAGTCATCCAGATAAAGATCAATTAGTTCGATGACCAAATTCGGCGCACCTTCAATTCGTGCATCATCCAAACCGGCCAGCATTGTCATATCCACCGTGTCAATTCCCGTATCGTCAATACTTGCGTTCATCAACGCAACGGGATTCCGGTGTTCATTTCCATTCATCTCAATGTGACTCATAGACTCCATTCACTTTCTGAAAATCAGAGGTTTCATCGTTCTCGCCGAGGAACATCCGCAAGACGAATTGCAGTTGCTCAGGTGCGAAGGGTTTCGAAAGAAAAACGCTCGCTCCGGTCATAAAGCTTCTCGTCATGAATTTGATTGACTGCTCGGAGATGGTCATTATTACAGGAATTCTCATCAAGCGTTTTTCCGTCTTCATATGGCGAATAATATCGCTCCCCTCAAGATGTGGCATCATCATGTCGAAAATTGCCACCTTGAAGTCAGCGTCCGATTGAAGGGTACGGTATGCTCCACGGCCATCATTAACCACGACTGCCGTGCATCCTTCCTTCTCAATGATAGAGGCTACTAAATGCCTGATGACGGGATCATCGTCAGCCACTAAGATACGCCGTAAAGACTGCCTTCCAGTTGCAAACATAATTCTTCGGACTCCTTGTTTATCAGAACGTTACTCGTTGCAGACTCGCCTTGAAGGAAAAGCTTGATGCGCTCAAACTCACGGCGGGTCTGTACGCTTAAAATAGCTACTCCCGCTAATTGATTTTCACGTCCCTTGCGCTCCAATGCACGCAACGGTTCGACAACCGCAGTCATTCCGCAATTCGCGCTAACCCCTGCGCAGACATGCGCAATCATATTTACTTTCCCGGCATTTCCCGACTTGAGAGCGTCATCTAATATCTCAAGAATTTCAGGCATCCGACTCAGGTAAACACCCATGATGTCCGCGACATCCTCTGGATCATCTCCCATTGCCATATACAGCCGCTTCATATCTACTGGCGGCAAGACCTCCTGAGTCATCGTCTTACCAACTTCCACGCTCTCGATAGCGGATGATAATAATCTGCCGAGCACCTCCCCCAATTCTTCGGGTCTAACGGGTTTGGAGACGTAATCATCCATTCCTGCTGCGATACACCTCTCACGGTCTCCCTCAAGGGCATTTGCCGTCATCGCTACGATGGGTATGTGTGTGGCCTCTCCTTCGCGGCGGCGGATTTCAGCGGTAGCTTCGTATCCATCCATCTCAGGCATTTGGCAGTCCATCAGTACAAGGTTGTAATGAATCTTGCCCAAAGCTTCGAGTACCTCGCGCCCATTGGCAACGGTGTCCGCGCGATAGCCTAGTTTCTGCAACTGGCGCACGGCCACCTTCTGATTCACAATGTTGTCCTCAGCGAGGAGGATGAGTTTATTTGACATCATCTGCGTCTCTTTCAAGTTATGTCTGGTTAGTAACTCCGGCGTTGTGCGCGTAGGCGGTATTTCCGACCCATGAGTTGATGATGCATAGCTGATCACAGTTGTCAGACAGTCGAACAACTGAGATTGGCGTACAGGCTTAGTGAGATAGGCTGCGACCCCAGCCTCACGCGCCATCGCGCCGTGTCCACGTTGCCCAAACGAGGTCAATAGCACCAGAGGCGTTCCGGCGATTCGGGCGTCAGACTTAATGGCACGGACAAGCTCAAATCCGTCCATCTCCGGCATCATCAGGTCGAGAATCGCCAAATCGTAAGCTGCGCCTTGTGCCGAAGCCTCTCGCAGCAACTCAAGCGCGCGTCGTCCCGAATTGGCCTCTTGATGAATCATCTTCCATGAGTCGAGTTGATGTGAGAGGATTTTTCGATTAGTCGCGTTATCGTCAACGATCAGAACACGCAGCTTGTCGAGGCTCGCCACATCCGGTTGAGTAGTAGCAATCTTAAGCGGCTGTTTCTCGTATCTGGTAGTGAACCAGAAGGTCGAGCCTTTTCCCGGCTCGCTTGTAACGCCAATCTCCCCACCTATTAACTCGACTAACTGTTTGGAGATAGCCAGTCCCAGACCAGTGCCGCCATACCTGCGAGTCGTCGAGCCGTCGGCTTGAGTGAATGCATTAAACAGAGTGCATTGCGCGGCTTTACTGATTCCGATGCCCGTATCGTGCACCGTGAAGCGAATGACGACATCTTTGTCGGTTTCGCTTTGATTCGCAGCTAGCACAATGACCTCGCCCTGCTCCGTAAACTTTAGGGCGTTGCCGATAAGGTTGGCGAGCACCTGACGTAGGCGACCGGGGTCGCCGCGTAGCTCCGTTGGCACATCACTATAAATGAGCGAGGCCAACTCAATCTTCTTATGCTGTGCACACTCGGCCAGCAATTCAACCGTGCCCTCAATCACGTTGGTGAGATTGAAATCAAGCGTTTCAAACTGAAGCTTGCCCGCCTCGATTTTCGAGAAATCGAGAATATCGTTGATGATAGTGAGAAGCGCATCGCCGCTTGAGCGGATCGTCTCGGCGAAATCACGCTGTTCGGCACTGAGTTCCGTGTCGAGCAAGAGGCCGGTCATACCGATGACGCCGTTCATCGGTGTGCGAATTTCGTGGCTCATGTTGGCGAGAAACTCTGACTTTAATCTGACGGATTCGAGGGCGGCATCGTGTGCCTGCTTTAGCTCTTCTTCCATTCGTTTACGCTCGGTAATGTCGCGCACCACTTTTGAGAACCCGCGTAGTTTTCCGCTTTCATCGTACAGAGATGTAATGACAACTGTGGCCCAGAAAGATGTTCCATCCCTGCGGATGCGCCAGCCCTCCTCTTCATAGCGGCCTTCGGCAGCGGCGATTTCCAGTTCATGCTCCGGGTGTTTTCGTTGCTGATCTTCCAAGCTATAAAAACGCCTGAAGTGTTGCCCGATAATCTCTTGAGCGTTGTATCCCTTAATCTTTTCTGCGCCATAATTCCAACTGACGATATGACCGCCAGTATCGAGCATCAAGATGGCATAGTCGCGGACTCCCTCGACCACCAAGCGAAAACGCTCCTCACTCTCCCGGTGCGCTTCCTCTATCCGCTTGCGCTCGGTGATGTCTTCGATCTGCGAGATGAAATAGAGCGGACACCCCTCGCGGTCATGCACCAACGAGACGCTTAACCTAGTGAACACTAACCGGCCCTGTTTATGGAAATATCGCTTTTCCATTCGGTGGGTGCTGATTTCACCGGCCACCATCCGGCGCATGTAATCGAGGTCGGGATCGAGATCGTCCGGATAAGTCGGCGTCGGGGAATCGGTGGAGAGCAATTCCGCTTCGGAATAACCGAACATCTGGCATAGGACGCGGTTCACTTGCAACCAGCGTCCTTTTAAGCTCACCAACGCGATCCCGATGGGAGCTTCGCCGAAGGCTTGACGAAAACGCTCTTCGCTTTCACGAAGCGATTCTTCAGCGCGCTTGGCCTCAGTAATGTCCTGTGCGTGGCCGAGCACGTAAATCTTTTTCCCGTACTCCTCGACGCGCACGTTGCGATATTGCCAGATGCGTTCTTCACCTTCTTTGTTGCAGATATTCATCAGACCGTTAACACTCGGCCCCGTTGCAATGCGCTGTAAATAATGACCGAAGAACGGCTGCGCGGTTGGCGCGATGAATTCGATCAAGTTTCTTCCGATCATCTCATCAGGAGTGAAATCAAGCGCTTGGGCAGCGGCAAGATTGACAGACAGGAGAATGCCTTCAAGATCGTGGACACAAATAAGTCCCTGACTATTCTCCACCAGATCGCGGTAACGCTTCTCGCTTTCAGCCAGCATGTCTTCCGCCCTCTTACTCTCACTAATGTCGCTCATCGAGCCGATCATTCGCACCGGCTTACCGCTGCCGTCATGCACGATGTATGCGCGGTCGGAAACAACCGCACAAGAACCGTCGCTTCGACGGAAGCGATACTCTTCCGTCCACGTTTGTTCGCCGGTCTCCATTACCTGCCTCGCGGCGTGCTTGACCCTTTCAACATCGTCGGGATGAATACGGCTCATCCATGCCTTGAGGCTTCTCTCAAGCTCGTCAATGCCGTAGCCGAACATGCGCGGGAAGTTGTCATTCCACCATATTTGGTTCGTGAGCAGATTCCAGTCCCAGATGGCATCTTTGGTGGCGCGGGTGACCAATTGAAATCTTTCTTCACTCCGGCGCAGCGATGCCTCGGACTGCGCCCGCACCGACATCTGCCGGTTAAGGAAATAAAAGACACACAGAAGCAATCCGACACTCACCATGATGCCGACGAACAACATGAGCACAGCGTATCTCGCGCTCGCTTCCGCGCGTCCCATCCTTAGCTTGAGCAGTTCCTGTTCTTCCTGCTTCATCGTTTCGAGAATCCGGTTGATGTCGTCCACCAAATGTCTTTCACGATCTGTCTGGATGACTTGTGCATCCTCAATCCCTCTTTCACGGCGCGTGGCAATTGTCTCGTTAAGAAGCGCGATTCTTTCATGGACTATCGGCCTTAAGGTCTCAATACGCCGCTGCTGATGCAGGTTGTCCTGAGTCAAATTTTTGAGTACTTCAAGACGAGCGGCGAAATGAGGCTGGATTTCACGATAAGCTGCTAGATACTGCTCATCGCCCATAAGGATGAAACCGCGCTGCCCTGACTCTGCGATAACCATGTCCTGCTGAAAATCATCGAGCGTGTCCATGACCTCATGCGTATGCTCGACCCAGCGATTATTTATGATTAATCCCTGTGTGCTGCGATAGCAGCCCCAAGCGATCACAAGCATCAGCGATAGCGCAGCAAGCAAGCTGGCCGTAGTGAGTTTCTTGATAGTCCACATAGTACTCATACTTCGTCTACTTCATACCTTTCCATGCAAGTTGCAATATGCGACTTACAACGTCATCGCCTTCAGTTGCGCGACGCCGAGAACAGCTTCGTGCTGTTGAAAAGCACATTAAAATCTCCTTATGCGAATAATCTGATTTTTTGAGCAGTGCGAGGCCACGAGGCTTACGCGCAATTCGTCATGTGTAGCTTAGATGTTTGAGAGGTGAGGCGCTATCGCGCTCTGCCCGATTTTATTGTCGTGGTGAGGGAGAACAGGCTGTCATGGTTTGTACTACAAGCAGTTCCTTCGCAGATGCGTCACTCTGCATACGGAAAAAGACGCCGCGCAGAAGAGCGATGCGCGGCGTCCTTAGAGCGCAGGGGCGATGTTCGCTTCTTTATGAGGCTCAGACCAAGAGGCTCTTAAGTGACACGGGTTATCGAATAAGAGCAGGCAATAGTTGGTGCTCGTCATTGAACGGAATCGCAGTTTAGTCAACCAGCCCATGTTCAATAGCGTAGCGCGTCAGTTCAGCATTGGTCTTAATGTTCATCTTTTCGAGGATGCGAGTTCGGTAAGTACTAATGGTGTTGACGCTCAAGGAGAGTTGTTCGGCGATCTCTCCGATGGTCTTGCCGGAAGCGATCAGTCGTAAGACCTGATATTCGCGGTCGGAGAGGCGTTCAGCGGACGTTTGTTCTTCCACTTGCCCAATGCTGTCGGCCAGAAGCTCCGCGAGTGCAGGGCTGACGTACTTGCCGCCACGCAGGACTTTTCTAAGAGCTTCGCACAATTCGTCCGGCGCGGTGTTCTTCGTTAGATAGCCGCTCGCACCGGACTTCAAGGCGCGCACGGCGAAACGCTCTTCCGGATGCATGCTCAGGATAAGGACAGGCAGTTTCGGGAAGTCGCGCCTCAATTCTTTGAGTACCTCAAGACCATCCCTACTAGGCATCGTGATGTCGAGCACTACTACGTCGAACGTCTCGGCGCGCACCAGCCTTAGTACCTCGTTGCTGTCGCCCGCTTCGGATACTTGGGCGTCGCCGTATTCTTCGAGCACGATGTGTCTCAACCCGCTCCTGACGATTGCGTGGTCGTCGGCGATAATAATTTTCAGCATCTCCTTACCTTTCTCTTCCTCAATGCCGGCTAGCCCAGTTGCTCTGTGAGGTATTCCTTGATGCGCTCGAACTCGGTTTCAACCTGTGTGTATAACTCATCAGCCCGGTCGAGATTGTCGGTGCGCCCCAAATTCTCCAGTTCGAGCAAAGGCGCGACGAGCGCCGTCATGCCGCAGACTGCGCTCGCCCCAGCGCAGGTGTGCGCGCGCCGCCACACCTCGTCGGCAGAACGCTCGTTGATGGCAACTTTCAGGCTTGATAACTCTCCAGCCATTTGCTGCAAATAGTTATCGAACATCCTGCGTAGCCCGTCGCTTGCGCCCCCGGAAATGCGCCGCAGGCGCTTGAGGTCAACCGGGGGCGGAGAGCCATCCTTCCGCAGGCCGTCTGAGGTTTCCGCGCTGCCTTTCGGCGTCAACCATTTCTGTATAATGGCTCGCAACCTATCTATCTCGACCGGCTTAGTAAGGTACTCGTCCATCCCGGCCATGAGACATTTCTCGCGTTCGCCTTCAAGTGCGTAACCGGTCAGCGCGATGATCGGAATGTGCCTCTTCGCGCTTTCATGCTGGCGTATGCGCCTCGTCGTTTCGTAACCGTCCATGCCGGGCATCTGGCAATCCATCAGCACGATGTCGTAATTTTTTTTCGCTATTGCTTCGAGCGCCAAGTAGCCGTCGCCCGCCACGTCCGCCGCGCAGCCAAGAAGCCTGAGCATTTGCGTCAATACATCCTGATTGGTCTCGCTGTCCTCAACGATGAGCAACGTCGCACCAAGACGGGCCGGCGTTTCCGAGAGCAGGTGTCGCGTGACGAGTGGAGCGTGCGTTTCACCGGATGGCGCGGTTTCGGGAATCTCGTTCACCAGCATCAGCAGGCAACTGTAGAGTTGCTCCGAGCGGACAGGTTTTGGCAGGTAAGCAGCGAAACCGGCCAGTCGCGCCGATAACGCTTGACCGCGCTCGGTGAGCGACGGCACCAAGATGAGACGTGCACGGGCAATGCGCGCATCCGCTTTAATCGCGCGCGCAAGGCCGAAGCCATCCAAGTCTGGAAGTTGCGTATCGAGCAGGACGAAATCGAAGGGCGCATCCTCCTGCGCCGCGTGCAGCATGGTGGCTAACGCGCTACCGGCGGAGGTTGTTTCCGTCGTCGGCATCCCCCAAAGCTCAGTTTGCTGCACGAGCGCGTGACGGCTGGCGTCGTTCGACTCAGCCACCAACACGCGAAGTCCACCTAATCCTGTGCGAGGCCGGAGAGTAACCTCTGCCTCTCGCAGCTTTTCCAGAGGAACAGTGAACCAGAAAGTTGAACCTACGCCGGTGGGTGTGAACTGCGCGCCGATCTCTCCGCTCATCTTTTCAACAAGTTGCTTTGCGATGGATAGCCCCAATCCCATCCCGCCATGGCGTCGCGTCGTTGTACCGTCTGCCTGCACGAATGGCTCGAACAGTCGCTTCCGTGCGCGAGCGGGAACGCCGATGCCTGAATCATGCACAGCGAAACGCAGAACGACTATGTCCTGCGTCTCATGTTCCGAGGTAATACGCACGATGATGCTCCCCTGCTCGGTAAACTTCACGGCGTTATCAATGATATTCGTGAGCACCTGACGCAGCCTGCCCGGGTCGCCGCATAAGGCGGTGGGTACGTCGGAGGCAACCGACGCGGTGAGCGTGAGTTGTTTGGCATGTGCACTTTTGATGAATCTCTCTATGACACCGTCAAGAACGTGGTTTAGATCGAAGCTCAGATGCTCGAAGGGGAGTTGTCCCGCCTCGGCCCTCGACAGGTCAAGAATGTCGTCAATGACGTTGAGCAGCAGCAATGAGCTTGAGCTAATCCTCTCGGCGAAGTGAAGTTGCTCGTCAGAGAGTCTGGTATGGAGCAAGAGGTCGGTCATGCCAATGATACCGTTCATTGGCGTGCGGATTTCGTGACTGATATTAGCGAGAAACTCGGACTTCAGCCGCTCAGATTCCAAAACCGCGTTGCGTGCGCTCTCCAATTCGATGCGCGCGCCCTCACGCTCTGAAAGTTCGTGGCGTAATCGGCGGTCGGCCTCTTCAGCCTCGCGGGTACTCGCCTGCGCTTTACGCGCAAACCAGAGAGACAGGGCGATCAGCCCTATAGTCAATGCGCCTGTACTCTTATTGAATGTCATGTGAGGAAAATCGCATCAGCAAATTCCCTTAACTCGCGGCGGTAATATTTGCCCGACGAGGGAATGAATATTTCCGTAAGGAGCGCGTGTCTTGAGGTTCTCCAAAGTTATGAGCACATGATGCGATGCTTGTGACGCTCCCATCAAGAATAGAACATTGCGGCTTAACATCCGAACACTCAAGCACATACCCTATCAAGCACCTCCCGCACCTTGTGAATCAGAATATCGGGCAGGAATGGCTTCTCAAGCAGTGATAAGCCCGGCTCTAATATTCCATGCCGGGCAATCGCCTCGTCCGTGTACCCGGACATGTAGAGTACGCGCAACGATGGGCAACGCCCGATTAAGTTTTGGGCTAACGTGTGACCGCTCATGCCCGGCATAATGACATCGGTCAATAGAAGCTGGATCGGCTCTTTGAACTGCTCGTAAGCGTGTAACGCCTCTTCACCGCTGGCGGCCTCCAGCACCGTGTAGCCACTTAGCTCAAGCAGGTCGCGCGTGAGACACCTGACCACTGACTCGTCTTCTACCAGCAGGATTGTCTCCGAGCCACGCGGCACTTCTGATCGCTCCACTTGTTCTTCGCTGCTAATCGGGTCTTCAACCCGCGCCAAATAAACCTTGAACGTCGTGCCCACGCCCTGTTCACTGTAGACCGAGATGTGACCGCCACTCTGCTTAACGACGCCGTAAACAGTCGAGAGACCCAGCCCCGTTCCTTTCCCCATTTCTTTTGTTGTGAAGAAGGGTTCAAAAATGCGTGCTTGCGTTGCAGCGTCTATCCCGCATCCTGTATCAGAAACCGCCAAACTTACATAAGAGCCGGGGCGGACGGAGAGATAGCGGCGGGCATATTCCTCGGAGAGACTGACGTTATCCGTCTCAATGATTAACTTGCCTCCCTGCGGCATCGCATCTCGCGCGTTAACGACCAAATTGATGATGACCTGCTCAAGCTGGCCCGGATCGGCGCTGACCGGCCCTAACGCGGGTTTAAGAATCAGCGACAACTCGATGTCTTCACCGATCAGACGTTGGAGCATTTTGCCGATATTTTTCACTACCGTATTGAGGTCGAGAAGCTTGGGTTGCATCACCTGCTTGCGGCTGAACGCGAGAAGTTGCCGGGTCAGCGAGGCGGCACGTTCTCCGGCCTTCTTAATCTCCACTATTTTTTGACGCGCCGTTTCGCCTTCTTCTTGCCCGCGCAGCAAGAGGTCAGAGTAGCCGTTGATGATGACAAGTAAGTTATTGAAGTCGTGTGCGATTCCGCCTGCTAATTGCCCGATGCCCTCTAGTTTCTGCGCTTGGCGAAGTCGCTCTTCACTCTGCCGGAGCGCCTCTTCGGCACGCCGCCGCTCCGTGATGTTAGTCGCCACGCCCATCATGCCATCTATCTCTCCGTCACGATTGCGTATCGGCGTGGTCTGGGCCTCAAACACGAGGTCGCCGACTTCCGCCGTTGCGCTGAAGGTCTCACCACCGAGAACGCGCATGAAATGTTCCAAAACTTGCGGCTCATCATGATAGACCTCATAGACGGAGCGTCCGACAACCTCGCCCGGCTTGAGTCCCAAAGCACCGAGGCCGCTTCCTTCCGAGAGGGTGAAGATGCCATTACGGTCAAGTGAATAGAGGATGATCGGAGCACCGGCAACGACCGTCCGAAGTTGGCGTTCGCTTTGGCGCAGCGCCTCTGCGGTTTGCGTGCGCTCGGTGATGTCAATGGTGATGCCGGTGGTGTATCTGACTCCGTCTTTTTCGGTAATCCCCAGCGCACGGTCATGCAGCCAAATCCACTCCCCATCCCTTCGCTGGATGCGGTACTCCACATCGAAATAGTCGTTAGTCTCGAACAATGAGATGTAAGAGCTTTTAACTTTTCCAACATCGTCGGGATGCATTCGCGCGAACCATAGCTTACTGCCTGAGTCGTACATCTCTTCCGGCGTGTACCCGACAATCGTTTCGACGTTCGGGCTAATGAAACGCAGGGTGCCGTTCTGCCATGACGACCAGACGATAGCGGGCGAATTCTCAACTAGGAGGCGATAGTTCTCTTCGCTTTCAAGCAACGCTTCCGCTGCGCGCTTGCTCTCGGCAATATCCGTCATCGCTCCGATGGTGCCGATAATCTCGCCCGATGGGTTTCGATACGGCGCGGCGTTGACCGCCATCCAGCGCCAGATACCGTCTTTGCGTTGGACTTGCAGTTCGTAGCTCTCGGCGACCCCCTTCTGACGCTTCTCATTGCGCTTTAGCGAGTTCGGCCATTGCTCCGGCGACAGGAGAAACTGGTAAGCCGGATTCCCCTTCATTTCTTCGAGCGTGTAACCCGTCAGTTCTGTCAGGCGCGAATTGATGTAGAGCACACGGTCGGCAAAGTCCGTGATAATGAGACCTTCGCCGAGGCTCTCCACCACCACTTGGAATTTCACTTCAGCCTCGCGCAGTTCCCGTTCCTTACGTTTCCACTCCGTGATGTCGCGGTTGATACTGAGCACCGCTTGGCGTCCCTGAAATTCGATGACCGACGCATTGACCAAAAAGTTGACAGCCGTTCCGTCCGCGCGCCATTGAGTGGTTTCAAAGGAATGGCAAGCCCCTTTAGAGCGTAACTCGCGCAGGGATTCCTCGCCCTGATATGCGTCTTGCGACATTTCTATGATGCTGCGCCCGATAAACTCTTCTCTCGCAAGGCCATATATTTCGCACGCCTTGTCATTTACGTCGAGCACCACCTCGCCTTCGGGGTCAAAGATGAGGATTGAGTCGTTCGCGTGCCGGAAGAGGTTGCGGTATTCCTCAGACTTTCTGAGCACTGCCTCGGCGTGTCTGCGTTCGGTAATGTCGCGGATAATGCCTGTGAAGAAATGACCGCCATTATGAACTGATTCGCCGAAGGATATTTCCAGAGGAATCTCTTTACCGTTCAGGTGAAGGCCGGGAACTTCGACGGCTGCCCAGTCAATATGCTTCCTGCCCGTCTCGTTGTAGCGTTTCATACCGGCCTCATGAAAATGATGCAGGTAATCAGGCATCAACTTCGTCAGCGCCGCGCCGATCAATTCATGAACGGGATATCCGAATATTTTCTCGGTAGCTGTGTTGGCAAATAAGATCGTGCTTTTCTCGTCCACCGTAATGATGGCATCAGAAGTTGTCTCCATCACAACGCCGTAGAGAGCCTCTGACTCGCGCAAACGTTTCTTAGCAAGCTTGCGCTCGCCGACCTCGCTTCTAAGTTCCTTATTGATTCGTGACAGTTCGACGCCGTTACGTCGCAATTCAAGCAGCGCCATCACTTGGCGACCAAGCGCCCGCAAAGCCTCTAGCTGTTCCGGGCTGAGTTCGCGCGAAGCATGGTCAATGACGCAGAGCGTGCCGAGCGCGTACCCATCCGATGCGGTCAGGGTCACGCCCGCGTAGAAACGGACGTGAGGGTCGGAAGTGACTATTGAATTAGAGGCGAAGCGCTCGTCGGCAAGCGCGTTTTGCACAATGAATAGATCGGGCTGCAAGATGGCATGGGCGCAAAAGGCCAGATCACGCGGGAGTTCGTCCATCCCCAAACCAGTCTTCGACTTGAACCACAGGCGCTCCGCATCCACGAAGCTCACCAGCGCAATCGGAGTCCGGCAAATCTGCGACGCCAGCAGCGTGATGTCGTTGAAAGCCTGCTCGACTTCCGTGTTGAGAATGTCGTACCGTCGTAAAGCTTCAAGTCGAGCATCTTCGCCTTTTGGTAAAGGTGAGTTCATTCCTTAAGACCCCTTGAATTAAATCAAAATGCCGAACATAGCTGAAATATCGCTTATATCACGTCAAAGAAGGGACAAGGCAGACTCCTCATCCATTGCATCTTTTCGTTGTCTCCGTAAAATCTGGAAGGCTTCTGCCGGGAGTGGCCTGCCGTAGAAATACCCTTGCAACTCATCACATTTGAGGTGGCGAAGAAGCACCGCTTGCTCTTCTGTCTCTACTCCCTCGGCTACCGCCTTTAGCTTGAGGCTGTGCGCCAGCGTGATGATCGCCATCACAATCGCTGCGCTATTCGGATCGGCACACATGTCACGCACGAAAGCGAAATCAATCTTCAAGGCGTCAATAGGAAGATGTTTGAGATATGCGAGCGATGAGTAGCCGGAGCCGAAATCATCCACCGAAATCTTGATGCCGATGACTCTCAACTGGCGTAGCGTCTCAATGGCGTGCGTAGTGTCTCGCATCATCGAGCTTTCGGTCAGTTCAAGTTCGAGGTAAGTCGGATCAAGCTTCGTCTCAGCGAGCGTCCGGCGAATCATCTCTATTAAGCCCGGCTGTTGAAACTGTCGGGGTGAAAGATTGACGCTAACACGCAATGGCTCAAGCCCGCTCTCCTGCCACGCCACGTTCTGGGCGCAGGCCGAGCGCAAGACCCATTCACCGAGCGGAGCTATTAGTCCTATCTCTTCTGCCACGGGGATGAATTCAACCGGCGGCACTAGCCCCAACTCCGGGTGCTGCCAGCGTACCAAGGCTTCTGTGCCGACGATTTCACCGCTCTCGGCGTTCACCTGAGGCTGGTAATAAACGCGAAACTCTCCGCGCTCAAGGGCATGCCTCAGACTGCTCTCCAGCGAGAGGCGTTTGAGCGCACGTTCATGCATGTCCGCCGCGTAAAACTGGTAAGTGTCGCGGCCCTGCTGCTTGGCTCGATACAGAGCCGCGCCGGCATTGTTCAACAGTGTGTGGCAGTCTTGGCCGTCTTCCGGAGAGAGGCTGATGCCGAGGCTGGCCGTGACGTAGAGATCATGACCATCGCAATCGAACGGCATGCTCAGGGACTCCTGAACTTTCTGCGCGACCTGTGCTGCGTCCTCAGGGCCGCCGACCTGAGTGAGCAACAGGGCGAACTCGCCGCCGCCGAAATAAGCGGCGGTGTCGGTCTGAAGAATGCAGTCGGTCAGCCGCCGTGCGGCCTCGCGCAATAGGCGCTCGCTGACGGTGCGTCCCATCGTGTCGTTGATCTGTTGGAAGGAGTCGAGGGAGATAAATATGCTGGACAACTTCGGACAACCGCCGCGCCCCGTAGTGAGTTTGCGGGTTAGGCGATCCCTAAACAGCGTCGGGTTTGGCAGTTCGGTCAAGGCATCGTAAAAGGCCATGTAGACGACTTTTTCCTCCGCTCGCTGGCGTTCGCTGATCTGTTGCCGGAGAGCGGCATTGGCGAGTTGCAATTCCGCTGTGCGCTTGTCTACTAACTCTTCCAGATGGTTCTCGTAATACTGCTTGGCCCTACGTAGAGCGTGGTGTTCGAGTGCGCGTCGGACAGCCGCCTCGACGTGTTCAAAAGTAAAAGGCTTAGTGATGTAGTCAAATGCCCCAACGCGCATGCACCGGATGGCGCTCTCAATTGTTTGCGCGCCGCTAATCATGACAACGACCGTATCAGGCGCTCTTCGGAGCACTTGCGGAACCATCTCCAATCCGCTCATGCCGCCCATCATGATGTCACTCAGGATGAGGTCGAAGGGTTCCGTGCGGAGCAACGCCAATGCCTCTTCAGCAGAGCCGACCGCCACGCATTCGTAGCTCTCACCCAAAAGTGCCCGTAACACCTCTCCGACCAGCGGCTCATCGTCTGCGATCAGGATACGCGCCTTACCACCGTTTATTTCAAACATGCTTCAGGATTCTTTCAGCAGTCGAGACTCTTTGGCGCAAGACCTGTTATTCATTCCCGCCTGAGCAGGTGGACAGGCAATGACTTTTCGGTTGGCGAAGCTAAAAAGAGTTGACCAAAGGCTGGCGGACTTAGGGCGGCTCTGGGAAAGAGAATTGAATTCAATGAAGCGCGCCGGTAGGGCGATGGCGACAAGACCGTAAAGATCAACTACTCTGCATAAGAAAGTAGATGCTTTTCCCAACCCTTTATGCTCGTTCAAAAAGTTTCCCCTGCAACACAATCGCCCCCACTGCATAGCGCCCTCATGAGATGGCATCAAGGGAGAGCAATTGAAGTTGGCGTCAACTCGGCGGGCACAACCGCCGCCGCTCATAACTCTACTTGTAAAAATATAAATCCTCTTGCGGAAGCAAGCTATCGAACATTGATAGCAAGGACCTAACGTCCCTAGCTTTTATCTTACATCCGGGCCGGATTATCTATCAGGGAAGTTATGGAGAGTCAGGGAAAACACTGAGAAAGAGTCGTTAGGAGAGAAGCGGCTTTCATTTACTTTGTAGCCACCCCCGCTCCAAGGCATAACGCACGACCTCGGCTCGACTATGAAGATTCAGTTTTTCCATAAAGTGACTTTTGTGCGTCTCGACGGTTTTGACGCTGATGCCGAGGCGGGCGGCAATCTCTTTATTGATATAGCCTTGCGCGACGAGCCGCAGTACCTCTTCCTCCCGCTTGGTCAAGGTGTATTGCGCCGCCGCATTCCTCACGGGACTGCGGCCAACATAACTGTTGACGACTTTGCCCGTGACCGTCGGGTCGAGGTATGCCCCGCCTGCCGCCACGACGCGAATCGCCTTAATCAACTCTTCGGCAGCGGCCAGCTTGAGAACGTATCCCGCAGCCCCAGCCTGAAGCATCTGACCGATGTAACCATTATCCTCGTAAGCTGTGAGCGCAATTACTTTGACCTCCGGGTGCTCCCGCTTGATGCGCCCCGTAGCTCCGGCACCGCTCATTCCGGGCATCGAAATATCCATGACCACGACATCCGGGCGGAGTAATGTGGCCTGCTGTACGGCTGAATAGCCGTCGCCGGCCTCGCCGACGACCACCATATCAGGCTCGGCGTTAATTAGCCCTTGCAGGCCGTCACGTATGATCTGATGGTCATCAACGATGAGGATCCGCAGCTTGATCATGAGGGACCGCGTCTCTAAGTGGGTGTGAGAATTTGTACGACAAGGGTAGTGCCCGATCCCGGCGCTGACTCGATTTCCAGTCTTCCGCCTACTAATTCGATCCGCTCGCGCATTCCCATGAGGCCGAGCCTGCGTTCGGTGACAGGCGCGCTCGATGTCACCCCAACATCAAAACCGACGCCGTCATCTTCCAGAATGGCTTTTACATAATCACCACTGTGTTCCAGTATAACACTCACACGCTGTGCCTGAGCATGCTTAAGAACGTTGTTGAGACCCTCTTGAATGACGCGGTACAGCGCCGTTTCGACGTGCGGCGGCAACCGCCGATTGATTAGTCCGTTACTGTGGAAGTCAACTCTAATACCAAAACGCTCCGACCATTCATCGAGGTAATTCACTAAAGCAGCGTGCAGCCCCAGATCATCCAGTGTTGTCGGACGCAAATCCAAGGCAATACGACGCACCTCCTGCGAGAATTGTGCAGTCAGTTTTTGCAATCTGGCAATACTTTCCTGTGCAGGTGACGCGGCATCCGCCGAGTTCTGTAAGGATTTGAGTCCTATCATGAAGACGGCGAGATATTGTCCAACTTGGTCATGCAACTCGCGTGCGATGCGGTGGCGCTCTTCCTCCTGCGCAATGGCGAGGCGCTGAAGCAAGTGAGCGCGCGCCTCTGCTCCCCGCTTGCGCTCGGTGATATCGCTGAAAGTACAAATCACCTGAACGACGACGCCGTCCGGCGCGAGGTGTGGTATGGCATCCACCAGCAGCCACACGCGGTCTTGCGTTGCAGGGCGATAAACGCCCATGATGATATTTCGCACCGGTTTGCGGGTGGCTATAGCGCACGGTACAGGATGACATTCATTACGGAGCGTCGAGCCATCTTCGCTGAGGACATCCCAAGTGGTGTCGAAGGAAGTTTTACCTATTAGATGGTCTTCACTTAGGCCAAGCATGTCGAGTGCCGCCCGGTTACTTAATAGGATTTCCGCCTGAGGCCCTTGAATCAGGACGCCCACGTGCAGGTCGCGGATGAGGGTGCGAAACTTTTCTTCGCTGATTCTAAGCGCATCTTCAGAGTGTCTACACGTGGTGATATCCGTGTGGCTGATAATCACCCCACCATGCTCTTGCGGCATCGGATCGACTTGCATTAAGAACCATCGGCGGTGGGTCAGAGAGTCACAGGGATATTCGATGGAAAAGGTTGGCAGTTCACCTGCGATGACACGACTGAGGCCGTCAAATGATTCCTGTGCGTGCGGGTCATTCCCGGCAGCGGCGGCACGGCGACACACTTCCAGATAATTCGCCCCGACCGATACACAATCCATTTGTGCATTATTCGCGCCAGCGAATTCTTCCCATGAATGGCTCGCGTACGTGATCGTTCCGGCGTGATCGAGCACAACCACATGGGAGGAGAGAGATTGAAACACAGCATGGAGCAGTTGCTCGCGTTGCGACACACATGCTTCTGTCTGTAATCGCTCGTTTATTCCGTTCTGCTCAAGCGAAGCCATATCAGTCGCAGAAGTTCATCAAACCCTTTTGTTCGTATTTCCGTCTGGATACTGTCGCGTAGTGAAAGTTAATAGTAGTTGAGGTGACTGTGTTGCGGCAAATGCTTTCCAAGATATAATCCGCCTCACAGTTCGTCCACTGCTCTCCAAGGACTCAACTCGTGAAACGGAATTCCAACCCCTTCAAGTGGGGCTGTGTTGCGAAAAATGAGGTAAGGCGATAAGGGGCTTGACCGCGGCCTCTGCTAGGCAGCGATCCCGAAGATGCTCTCAACGAACTTCGCCTGCCCCACCGAGTCTCTGCCGTCCAATCTCTTCACCTGCCCCT
>CAXTRQ010000129.1:0-18042 GCA_964246705.1 uncultured Pyrinomonadaceae bacterium | reverse complement strand
CGTAGGTTATGGAAGTCGGGCTGCATTGTCTACATAACTGATGCTTCGACTAATTGAAGCATTGCCGATTTGCCATATTTCTTGAGTTTTCAACTCCTGCCGCACCACTTTTTCAACTGTAAAGTCCAATCCGAATTGTTATAAAGGGAGCATGAACACCGCTACCCTGCTCGCAGACCCGACTGCAATCAAACTCACTTACATTCGTCCTACCGCCAACTCGATTACTATTGTCGTCAAGACCGCCCTCGCGCATAGCCTTTGCCCTCTCTGCGGACATGACTCAAGGCACGTTCACAGCCGCTATGTGCGTCGAATAGCCGACCTACCGTGGCAAGGTGTCTCGGTAAAACTTGAGCTGCATACCCGCCGCTTCCGCTGCAACAATGATCTCTGCCCGCGACGTATCTTTTGTGAACGGCTGCCACAAGTCGTCGCCACTTACGCTCGCAAGACCGTCAGGCTCAACGATGCGTTGCGGCTCATCGGCTTTCTCATCGGTGGTGAAGCCGGAGCGCGAGCAGCCGTTCGACTCGGCATGAGCACAAGTCCTGACACTTTAATCCGGCGCGTGCGACAAGCGGTAATGCCGGTGATGCCGACACCACGCGTACTCGGCGTGGATGACTGGGCTAAACGCAAAGGACAAAGCTACGGCACTATCCTAATCGACCTGGAACGTCACTGCCCCGTTGACTTGCTCCCTGATCGTGAAGCCGGGACGTTGGCCGCATGGCTCAAAGCGCATCCGGGCGTGGAGGTCATCACGCGTGACCGCGCACGCGCCTACGCCGAAGGCATCACGGGCGGCGCTCCGAACGCGCTTCAGGTCGCCGACCGCTTCCACATCCTGAAGAACCTGAGTGAAGCGTTGGAGCGTCTGCTTGTGCGCCAACATCAGTTCGTGCGCGCAGCCGTTCAGCCTCCTGTCATAGCTTCATCACCTTTGCCCCTATCACAACCGGAGGCCGAGTTGCCGGCGCTTACACAACAGGCTTTCCTGCCGCCTCTCCGTCCTCGCCCCGGCGTCGCCGAGCGCCGGGATAACTCCCTGGCCTTGTATAACGAGGTCGTCCGTCTCAAGAGCGAAGGACTATCCACCGACGAGATAGCGCCGCGCGTCGGGAAGCGTCCCCGCACTGTCCGTCGCTGGCTGCAACTGGGTGAGTTCCAGGAACTCAGGAAACACCGACGCAGCCGGCTTGATGCTTACCTGCCATACATCAGCGCCAGGTGGGAGGAAGGCAGCCGCAACGTCTCGGAGTTGTGGCGCGAACTTGCAGAGCGGGGCTATCGCGGCTCATGCAAATCGCTCAACAACTACCTGCATCGGAAGCCGGCCCCGCCGCCGACAGCAATGCCGCGAGGCAGCAAGGGCGCTCAAGTACGGCCTGACCCGCCGCTGATGCCCGCGCCCAGTCCACGTCGAGCGGTATGGATGCTGCTCAAGCCGGAGGGGCTGAAAGACGCAGAGCCGCAGGTGGTTGAGAACTTATGCCGGTTATCGCCGGAGGTGGCGCAAGCTACGGAGTTGACGCGGCGCTTCTTTCAGATGGTGCGGGGGCGGCAAGCGGAACAACTGAAGGCTTGGATGGCTGAGGTCGAAGGCAGTCAGTTGCCGGAACTGAAGGCGTTCGCGCGCGGCTTGGAACAAGACCGGGCGTCGATAGAAGCGGCATTACGTGAGGAGTGGAGTAACGGGCAGACCGAAGGGCAGGTGCATCGGCTGAAGTTGTTGAAGAGACAGATGTATGGGCGAGCGAAGTTCGACCTGTTAAGAGCGAAAGTATTGTTCGCCGCCTGACCAGCGTGAGAGGGGCAGGTGAAGACTGCCCGGCCATCATCAAAAGTGCGGGAGTTCCAGGGGATGGTTCCATGTGCGGCAAACTTATGGGTAAAGTCACATAGGTTCGCGCATAAAGTAGGAAAAATTCGTGCATAAAGTGAGAATTGTGCGCTACAGCATAAAGTTTTCAATGTGGCTGTAGTTATAGTTTGTCAAAATCTGGGAATCTCTCCTTCAGACGCTCAACCGTTGAGCGCCACTTCGGCGTCGTGGGTTTGCAGATAGTATTTTGATTGCCGAAAAGACCAATCTCTTGGAATGCGTTCTCAAGAGGCACAGTTTGTAGCCATTGAATTGGCACAAAGTACTCGCAATGTTTAGGGTCATTGACGAACTCACGGTGGTAGCTGCCGCCCTTGGCAACTTCAAGCACCGGGACCTCGCCTTGTGGCGTGATGACGCGAAAGTCAGCGGCGGATTGCGCGCGACCAGTCACGTGACCCGCGCCGACAAAGCCGTACCCGGTCACCTTCACCTACACACGGTCGCCGGGGCTGAGCAAGTATAGAGTTCTGCTATACCATGCACCGCCACCACCGCAGATAAAACCATACTGTACGGCATCAGCCCATGAACGTGACTCGCCTTCGCCGAACGAAGCGTAGAACTCACCGTTCCACGGCTCGCTCGGACCAGCAGGCGTCGCGGCTGCGCTGACCTGAGTGTGGACGGGGTCTAGCAGCCAAGCGCGACTGAGCAACTGTTCGGTGTCGTACGTGAACACTTGAAAAAAAAGCACGTTGATCGGGATGTCTCTCTCTCTAAGGTTGAATCTTGCCCTGTTTAGTGGAGAGGCAGATAAGCCTCTCATCGAGCCTCACGCGGCCTGTCTCAACTGCGCTCGGGAGCGCGCTTCGTACTCCGCCGGGGCGAAGTACCCGGTCACCGAATGGCTCCGGCTGCGATTGTAAAAGACTTCGATGTAATCCAATAGTTTGTCTTTCGCTTCTCGTCGTGTGGCGAAGCGTTCATGGTCAACCATCTCACTCTTCAAGATGCCAAAGAAACTTTCCGTCACGGCATTATCCCAACAATTTCCTGTGCCGCTCATGCTCTGGCGACAGTCCCACGCCGCGAGCCGCTTTCTCAAAGCCGAACTCGCGTATTGACTGCCACGTTCACTATGCACTAATGGCGAGACTGCCGCGCCGCGTCGCCACTACCCCTGCACGAATGCTTGTTCGACGAACCCGCGCGCTAAGCTCTCCGACACCGCCCATCCGACGATGAGACGTCAATACAGATCAAGAAAGACCGCCAGCTACAGCCACCCCTCATCCGTCCAGAGATGAGTAATCTCGCAGGTTCAAACTTGATCGGGTGCGCCAACAGAGAAGTTGCGCTCAAGAACGTTTTCCGCCACTGGCAAAGCATGCCGGGAACTGGTCGTCGCGCGAAACTTTCTCACGCGCTTCGCTCTGATGCTATGCTCGCGCATTAATCGCTCGACCCGCTTATGGTTGACCGTCTCTTTGTCACGGCGCGAACCATCGCTCTGAGCTGCTCAACCAATCGCTCGTTTTCTTTCGCTCTGAGAGAAGGCTTCGGCTGCCGCCAGCGGTAATAACCGGATGGGTTGAGCGACCGCGCCCGCAACATCGCCGAGACGCCGAACTCGGTTTGGTGATCGCGGATGAAGGCGTACTTTAGACCATGCTTTTGGCAAAGTACGCCGCCGCCTTTGTTAGGGACGCACGCTCCTCTTCCAACTGCTTGACCTGCCGCCGCAACGCAAAGTTCTCCTGCTCAAGTGGGGTGCGTTGGCCGTGGCCGCGAAAAGCATACGCCCCTTCATGCGTGGCTGCCCGCACCTAGCGCGACCGACTCCATGACGGGATACCGAGGCTCTTGGCCGCGTCAGCGATAGAGCGCTTCTGAGCGGTGACGAGATGAACTGCGCCTGCCTTGAATTCTTTGGTGTACTGTTTCCTCTGTTTCATCGTGCCTCCTATTATGACATCGCTCGCGGTGGAGGCTCATGAGACTTATCTGGCTCTCTACTTTGAGGGGGAAGGTTCAGAAATACTTGGCGGCCACGACGGCGATCGTCAAGACTTCGGCGGCCGTGACTTTGGCTAAACAGTGGGCAGCAGGGGTTCAAAGAACGCATCAGGTCGTCAATGATGACGCAGCTGGTTATAATCAGAGCGTCGTTGATGCGTGTCTCGGTTCTCGATGATTGGTTTGGTCGCCATCATTGCTCAAACGTGAGCCGCATGAACGGCAATTAGCAAGCAGGGTAACCTGTGATGGGTGTGGTTTGATGTTTTGCTTTCCAGATTGCGTATTGTTTGATTTGGTAGATTACTTGCATGGCGGATGAAGAGGCGAAGATGAAGAATATTTTGGTCGTTGATGATTCGCCGACGATGAGACGCATGGTGATGGCGTCGCTGCGCCCTTTGAGGGATGTCAGGTTCGGTGAGGCCAGTAGTGGTCTCGAAGCGATTGAGCGGCTGGCGCTCGCCCCGGTGGATTTGATGATTCTTGATTTGAACATGCCGGACATGCACGGCATTGAAGTGCTTGAGTTTGTGCGAGGCCATCAGGCATATTGCGGTATCCCGATTATTGTGTTGACGACAAGGGGGGATGAGACGAGCCGTGCAGGGGCGCTGGCGGCGGGCGCGACTAAGTATTTAACAAAACCATTTGACCCGAATGAATTGACCACGCAGGCGCGCGGGTTGCTTGATGTTGGTTAGAAGAAAACCTCGTGTCCACTTCAGATTCCGATAACAATAGCGAGTTCTTCGCACAGTTTCTCGACGACTATTACGCCGAGTGTGCTGAGCATCTGACGCTGGCGCGGCGTCATCTGCTTGTGCTCGAAACTCAGGTCGGGCAGCCCCGGATAGACCAATCTTTGCTCGACGAGCTTTTTCGCAGCTTCCATACGCTCAAAGGTATTTCCGGGATGGTCGGCTTGAGCGCGGCGGAGCAACTGGCGCATCACATGGAGAGCTATCTGCGCGCTCTGCGTCAGGGTGAGGTGGCGCTCGGCGCGGATGGCGTCGAGGCGCTCATCGCGGGCGTGTCGGTGTTGGAGCAGGTGATTGGCGCGCGGCGCAGAGAGGAGCCGCTGCCGGGTATTGAGACAATCGTCGCGCGACTCGAAGCCGTCGCCTCAGAATCTTCTTCGGAGCCTGTCGAGGATTCAGGGGAAGACACTGAAGTTGGTGCCAATCGAGCGGCGGTCGAGGCCAAGACTGAGGCGACGAAGGAGACGGAAGCGAGCGCACAGCATAGTGTCGAAGGGGCGAGAATCCGGACGTGGCATATCGAGTTTGTGCCGACGCCTGCGCTCGCCGAACGCGGCGTTAACGTCAACAGTATTCGAGCGCGACTGCAAGAGATCGGTGAACTCATTCGGGCGACGCCGCAGGTGAAGGGACAAGGGGAGATTGCTTTTCTGTTTGTGGTTGAGACGAATGCTGATAAAACTGTTTTCGCGAGTTGGGGTGTTGATAATTTAACGTTCGCGCCGGTCAGCGATGCGGCGACAACTGTCACCTCCACGTTGGCGGAAGAAACTACTGTGCCTCAAGAAGCAGGAGCGGGCGGTGTGTCTTCCGCAGCGTCAACGGCACACGGTTCGATGCTCGCTCCTTCCAATATCGTGCGGGTTGATCTGGTGCGTCTCGACGAGTTGATGCGGATGATCGGGGAGTTGGTCATCAGTCGCGCCCGCTTGGAAGACCACCTGAAACACTTGAAGAGAAGCGTGCCCGCCGCCGAGTGGCGCGCGCTGCAAGAGACGAGTCTGGCGATGGGTCGCCAGTTGCGGGATTTGCGCGAAGGCGTGATGCATGTGCGGATGGTGCAGATCGGTGAGATTTTCGAGCGCATGCAGTTCGTCGTGCGCGACTTGGCGCGCGAGAGCGGAAAGCGAATCACGCTTGAGCTATTGGGGCGGGAAACCGAGATAGACAAATTCCTCGTCGAGCGGATGATGGATCCGCTCATGCATCTCGTGCGCAACGCCGTCAGCCACGGGCTGGAGACGGCGGACGAGCGTGCCGCGCAGGGCAAAGCCGTCGAGGGAAATCTTACTCTGCGCGCCGCGACGGTGGGCGAAAGTGTGCTGATAGAGATTGCAGACGACGGGCGCGGGATTGATACGGAGCGCGTTGTTGCGCGCGCGCACGCGAAAGGCTTGATTGATTCGAGCATGCAAATCAACGATGCGGCGCTACTGGAATTGATTTGCACTCCCGGCTTCTCGACACGCGACGAGGCGGATCGCGGGAGCGGGCGCGGCGTCGGAATGGATGTTGTCAGGAACACCGTCGAAGAACTCGGAGGCACGATCTCGCTGGTCACTGAGAAGGGGCGGGGAACACGCTTTACTATCGAACTTCCTTTGACGCTCGCCATCGCCGAGGCGCTGATTGTCAGTGTGGACGGGCAGCGATTCGCCGTTCCGCAGTCAGCCGTGCGGGAGGTCATCGAGGTCGAATCTTCGACGGTCAAGCTGTTGGAGAACAACGAAATCATCTCATACCGTGGCGGGGTGCTGCCACTCGTGCGCCTCGCGCGCCTCTTCGACTTAGATGACAAGCGCGAGCGAGCTTTCCACGTGTTCGTGATCGGCAACGGGGCGAATGCGCTGGGGATTGCGGTTGACCGAATCATCGGACAGCGAGAAATAGTGGTGCGTGGCATCGGCGACCCTCTGGTGCAGGTCGCAGGCATTGCGGGCGCAACCGAACTCGGCGACGAGCGTATCGTGCTCATCCTTGACGTGGCGGCTTTGAGACAGTCGGCGATGAACGGACGGCTTGCAGATAGAGCGAAGCGGGGCGCAATCTTGACGTGAAAGCAGCGGAGAGCGTCCGGCATCTCTCGCCGCGCGTTCAGTAATGATGACTATGAACAACCAGAGCGATTCCGAACCATTCGTCCTTTTTGAACTTGCCGGAACGACTTACGGCGTGCGGAGCCGCTTCGTGCAGCAGATCGAGATGGTCGAGCACGTGACGCCCGTGCCGAATGCGAGCGCGGCGGTCGAAGGTGTCGTCTTCGCGCGCGGGCAAGTGGTTCCCGCGTTGAATTTGCGCGTGCGCTTCGGCTTTGAGAAAGTCGCCTTCGACCTCCGCTCGCGCCTGATAGTGGTCAATACAGGCGCACGCGTCGTCGGGATGATCGTGGACACGGCGCGCGAATTTCTTAAAATCCCGGCAGCCGCCATCGAAGCGCCGCCCGAGGCGATCACAGGGTTGAGCGGAAAATATCTGGAGGGCATCGCCACGCTGGACGGACGCCTCGTCCTGATTCTGAACCTCAATGAAGTGATTGACATCGGCAGCCATCAAGCATCAGTTGGTACTGAGCCGGAAGCAGCGTGAGTTGAGAGACGGGTTTCGAGGAAATTACCTGCGAGCATCGTTATGCTGTAAGCTGTCGGTTCACAGCCAACAATTAAGGGGAGACGAACATGGCAACTCAAATACCTGACACCTCCGGCAATAGTCTCGATATAAATATGGGGCTGGTGCGCGCGCAGGCCGAGCAAGTCACGAGCGCAGCCAATCAGATCACGCAGATTGCGAACGAGGTGGCTGAAGGAACCGAATCGCAAGTGCACTCGCTCAATGCCGCCGTGAGTCTCGCCAATGAAATGACGGCTTCGATGCGCGAGACGACCACGCAACTCGAATCCATCGCTACCTCGACGGAGGAACTTGTCTCGTCGGTTAATGAAAGCGCCGCTTCCATCGAAGAGGTCGGCGCGAACTCTGCGAGTCTCGCCGCCGCTATCACAGAGACATCGGCAGCCATCGAAGAGACCGGACGCTCAATCGAGAGCGTCAACACCACGACGCAGGAGATGGCGACCTCCGCCGAAGAAGTGACCGGGGCGATGACAGAGATTGCTGCCTCCATCAAGAGCGTCAGCGAAGACACCGAATCGCTCACCGCGTCCGTCAACGAAACCGCCGTCAGCATGGAAGAAGTGGCGCGCTCGATTGAGAGTCTCGCCGGAAACGCCGACGATTTGAACGTCTCCGCCGAAGAGACCTCTTCATCTATTAACGAGATGGCCGCTTCCATCGAAGAGGTCTCGGCGATGACCGAGAATCTCGCTTCGACGGTCGAGGAGGTTTCTACTTCGATGGAAGAGATGGCGCGCTCTGTGCAGGGAGTCGCGCAGAATACGGAGAGGATTACGGAAGCGGCGACCGGCGCGGCGACGAGCGCGACCCAGATGGATCACTCTCTACGCTCCGTCGCTGCGATGACAAAACGTGCCGAAGAGGTGACCGCGCGTTTGACGCGCGAGGCCGAAGAGGGCGGCGCAGCAGCGCAAAAATCCATTCAGGGTTTGAGCCGTGTGCGAGGCTCGATGCAGCAGTCGGCCACCGTGATTCGTGAGATGGGCAAACGCTCGGACGAAATCGGGGGCATCGTCAACACCATCAACATCATCGCCGAGCGCACGAACATGCTCTCGTTGAATGCGTCCATCGAGGCGGCGCGCGCCGGGGATGCTGGGCGCGGTTTCGCCGTCGTCGCCGAAGAAATACGTAATCTCGCAGACCGCTCCGCGCAGGCGACCGCCGACATCGCCGCGATTATCAAGTCGCTTCAGGAGGTCGTGCAGGAAGCCGTCGCGGCGGCCAATGAAGGCGCGCGCGTCGCGGACGAGAGCGGCCGGCTGGCTGAAGAGGGGTCGAACGGTTTACAGAAAATTTTGAACGGCATCAACGAGACGACTCAGATTGTCGGGCAGATGGCGCGCGCCACTGAAGAGCAGTTGAGCGCAGGCCAGCACGTCGTCGCCGCGATTGAGACGACCGCCGCGCAGACCAAGCAAGCGGCGACAGCGACCGCCGAGCAGTCAAAAGCCGCGCAGGAAATCGTCAGGGCGACGGCACAAATGCGCAAGACCGCTAAGGAAGTCAGTCAGGCGATAAACGAACAGGGACGAGCCGCGCGTGAGATTATTAAGGCCGCACAGAATACGACGACGGTCGCGACGCAGGTGCGTAAGGCTTCGGGCGAGCAGGCTTCTGCCGCCAAACAAATCGCGCAGGCCGTCGAATCCATGCGACGCGGAGCGGCTTCGACCTCCCGCGCGCTCGAAGAACAGGCCACCGCAGGCGAACAGGTCTCGAAAGAGGCGGAACGCCTCGCGCGCCAGATCGCGGGCGTCAGTAAGGCGATGGGCGAACAGGCGGTCGCCGCCACGCAGATCACCACCGCCACGCACAGCATGCGCCAGCAGTCCGATCAGGTCGCCAAAGCGATGAACGAGCAGGCGCACGCGGCGCGCGACATGACTACCGCCACCCAAAACATTTCCAAAGAAGTTGGGCTTATCACGCGCTCCAATCGCCAACATCTCGGCTCGTCAGAGAAAGTTCTCGGAACGCTCAACGGTATTCGACAGATCACTGAACGCAACGGCCAAGGCGTCAGCGCCACCCTGAGCGAAACCGCCAGCTTAGCAGAACGCGCGCGGCAACTCGTCGAGATTATGGACAGCATGAGCGCCAACGGAAACGACAAGCAGTCGTCGAGCGCCACACCGCGCGCCGCCGGGAAAACTCGCGGCGCGCCGAAAAACCGTAACCGGCAGACGGGCGCGAGCGAAGGGCAACTTCCGGTTAGTAATCAGCCGCCGCCCGTCGTCGGCGACTCGGCGGGAGAAGATCGCGGTGAGTAGTTTGAATAAATCTGGCCGCCGTCGCGTCGGGTCTGATCGCGCCGGCTTTTGTTTGTGAGACATGACTGCCACGCAGAATTCAGTCGGCATTTTCACGACGGACGCAAATCTCATCATTCAAGTGTGGGATGCCGCACTCGCGCGCCTGACGGGGATTAGTCCGGCAGCCGCTTCCGGCCAGACGCTCTCCGCGCTCGTTCCCGACATCGAAGAGCGACGGCTGCTCGCGCGCGTCCGGCGAGTATTGGACGAGGGAGTTGTCGAAGTGCTCGCGCCCGCGTTTCATCACTACCTGATTCCCTGCGCCCCGCTCACGCCCTCGAAGCGTTTCGACAAGATGCAGCAGCGTGTGAACATCGCGCCGCTACGTGAAAACGAGAGAATCGCCGGTCTCATCGTCACCATTGAAGATGTCACCGAGCGCCTCGACCGCGAGCGTGATTTGTCCGAACACCTCGCACACCCTGACGAACAGACGCGCCTGCGCGCCGCGCAAACTTTGGCGGGGGATGAATCTCTGAGCGCCGCGCCGCCGCTGCTCGGCGCGCTGGCGGACGAAAGCTGGCGCGTCCGTCGCGCGGCTGTCGAGGGAGTGTCGCGCCGCGCCGCGCCGGATGCCATCGCCGCGCTCTTAAATTCCGTGCGCGAGAATCATCACAATTTGAGTCTGCTCAATAGCGCGCTGCAAGTGCTGGCGTTGAGCGATGTGGACACGCTCTCGCCTCTCGTCGAATTCCTGAACGGGTCGGACACTGACCTGCGGATGCAAGCCGCGCTCGCCTTGGGAGAGCAACGCGCCGCCCGCGCCACGCCCGAGCTGATGAACGCGCTTGACGACGCGGATATCAACGTGCGTTATCACGTCGTCGAGGCGCTCGGAAAGCTGCGCGCCATCGAGGCGACAGAGGCGCTCGTCTCGATAGCCGAAACGCGCGACTTTTTTTTGGCCTTCCCTGCGCTCGATGCACTGACGCGCATCGGCGACACGCGCGTCGCTCCCCGTATCGTGCCGCTTTTAGAAGACGACATTTTACGCGAGCCTGCCGCAGACGCCTTGGGCAAACTCGGCAATGAAGAGACGGTAGCCCCGCTCGCTGCTCTGCTGAACACGCCGCATGCGCCGACGCACGTCATCGCTCAATCGCTCGCCGTGTTGTATGACCGCTACGAAAAATTGTACGGAGAAGGAAAGCACATCGCGGACTTGAGTCGCCGCTCGATAGACGCGACGGGCGCGCAAAATCTGCTCGACGCGCTGGACGAGCAAACCGTCGAGAACTTGCGCCCGCTCGCGCTCGTGCTCGGATGGCTGGAAGGCGCGGCGGTGGAACACGCTTTGACTCGCCTGCTCGGACGCTCGGACGCGCGCAACGAAATCGTCGAAGCTTTAGTGCGGCACGGCTCGCGTGTGACGGATTTGTTAATCGAACAACTTGATGCTGAAGACCTCGAAATCAGACGGTCGGCAATCGTCGCTCTGGGACGCATCGGAGACGCCCGCGCGACACCCGCGCTCGTGCAAATCCTCGACGCGGACGCGGAGTTGATTATCCCTGCCGCCAGTGCGCTCGCTAAGCTCGGCGACCGGCGCGCCTTCGATGCGTTGCTCAATTTGATTGGTGACGCCGACGCGGCAGTGCGACAAGCCGTCATCGGCGCGCTCAATTCACTCGGCGTGCCGGAGATGCCCGCACGCATCATTCCGCTGCTCGACGACGAAGACCCGAATGTGCGTGAATCGGCGGTCAAGATCGCGGGCTATTTCGGCTACCCGGAATGCGCAGACCTACTGCTTGAGCGATGCCGCGATGAGGACGAGCGTGTGCGTCGCGCAGCCATTGAGCACCTTCCATATCTTGAAGATGCGCGCGTCGTGGACACGCTCGTTCACGCGCTGCGACAGGAAACGCCAAAAGTTCGTGCGGCGGCGGCGGGCGCGATGGCGCACGTTGAAAGCGCGGAAACCGTACCTTATTTAGTTGATGCGCTCAAAGATGAAGATTTATGGGTACGATACTTTGCCGCCCGCTCGCTCGGTCAGCGTGAGGCCGAGGAGAGCATAGACGCCCTCGCGCACGTGGCGCAGGCAGATAAGTTCAACCATGTCCGCATCGCCGCGTTGAATGCGCTGGGACACATCGGCGGAGAGCGCGCGGCGGCGATTGCCGCGTCGTTCGTCGAAGCCGATGACCCCGATTTAGGACGAGCAGCATTGGTCGCGTTAGGAAATATCAACCACGCGGATGCGCTTCCGCCGTTGATTAATGCACTACGCTCGACGAAGGCCAATCTGCGGACGAGCGCGGCGACGGCGCTCGGAGAACGCGGCGGGGCGGAAGCCTTGGAGCACCTGCAAAGGTTAGCGGCAACCGATACCGAGCCGTCGGTGTTCGAGGCGGCGATATTTGCGCTCAAAAAATTGGCGATGGCGGAAGCGATTGCCGCGCTCGTCGCGCTCACGGCGGATGCGACGCGCCGCGAGGCCGCCAGCGCCGCGCTCGCCGAAGTGCCTGACTCTCAGGTTGAAGGTGTAGCGCGAGGGTTGTCGCATCATTCAGTCGAGGTGCGCCGCGCCGTGGTGGAAATCCTGGCGCGCATGAAACGCCAGCGCGCCTCCGAGTTGCTGCGCGTTGCTTTAAATGACGCGGAGCCTTCAGTGCGTCTGGCGGCGGCGGACGCCCTCGGCAAAAGCTATCAGCCGTCAAACGCTAAAGTGGATGGACGGTAGCCGAAGGAATCTGCTCCAACGAATACGGGCGAACTTGGGCGAACATGGGATTCAATTCAGAAATTTTAGGATTACCAAAAGGAACGGACGCATTGCTGCGCGCTCTGATTCACGAGCGCACGGGCATCTTCTTCGATAACGGCAAGGGCGATTTGTTGACGGATAAGCTATCGCCGCTGGTCATCGAACGCGGCTTCACTTCGTTTTTGGACTACTACTATTTGCTGAAATATGACGAGACGGCTGAGGACGAATGGCGCAACGTGATGAACGCGCTCTCAGTGCCGGAGACTTATTTCTGGCGCGAGATGGATCAGATTCGGGCGTTGGTCGACACCATCTTGCCGCAATGGTTCTCCGCACACGGCAGCCACCCTTTGAAAATTTGGAGCGCGGCGTGCGCGACGGGCGAAGAGCCTCTGACGATTGCGATGGCGCTCAACGAGGCCGGCTGGTTCGACCGCGCTGCGATTGAGATTTATGCCAGCGACGCCAGTTCGTCCGCCGTCGAGCGTGCGCGGCGCGGCGTCTATCGCGAGCGCGCGTTTCGCAATTTGTCGCCCGAACTACGCGCCAGATATTTCACGCAGGAGGGCGCGACATCGTCTTGGCGCGTCAAGCGGGAGCTACATGCAAGAGTCAGTTGGGCGGTCGCCAACTTAATAAATGAGAGGGAAGTTGCGCCCTTGGCTGCGGCAAACATCATCTTTTGCCGTAACGTCTTTATCTATTTTTCGGAACATGCCATTAGCCAAGCGGTGCGCTCTTTCGCCATGTTTATCCATCCGCCCGGTTATTTGTTTGTCGGAACCTCTGAATCTCTACTAAGATTAACGACAGATTTTACTTTAGAAGAGATCAGTGGCGCGTTCGTGTATGTGAAGCAGTCCGGCGAAAGCTGAACGGCTGCTTCAGCAATCACTTGCTTTAAGGAGCCTTAATGGATCGAGTTTTACGTGTGCTGGTGATAGACGATTCGGCTTACGTGCGTAAGGTCGTCAAGCAGATGTTATCGCGCAGCCCCTTCATCGAAGTAGTCGGCACGGCGCGCGACGGGCGCGAAGCGCTGGAACTTGTCGAGCAACTCGAACCTGATGTCATCACCTGCGATCTGATTATGCCTGAACTCGACGGCGTCGGCTTCGTGCGCGAGCAGATGCAGCGGCGATCCGTGCCGATCATCATCATGAGCATCGCAAGCGAGACGGGCGACGCGGCGTTGACGGCGCTCGACGCGGGCGCGGTGGACTTCATCCAGAAGCCCACCGCGCTGGCGACGGAAAAGATTTTTGAGGTCAGCAACGAGCTAATCGAAAAAGTTAAAACCGCAGGTAGTATCCCGCTGACCCGCATTCACAACGCGACCGCGACCGACAAGACAACACAGACGCCCACGCGCGCCGCGGCGGCGGCGGTCGCCGGAAGCCGTGCGGTTGACGTGGTCGTGCTCGGCATCTCGACCGGCGGGCCACAAGCCTTAAAGCAGTTGATCCCGCAACTGCCCGCCGATTTCCCCGTCCCTCTGGCGATGGTGATGCACATGCCTGTAGGTTATACGGAAATGTACGCGCGCAAGCTGGATGAGTTTTCGCCGCTCAACGTCCGCGAGGCGCACGAAGGCGACGAGATGCGCGCGGGTGTGGCGCTGCTCGCTCCGGCGGGGCGTCATCTGAGTTTCCGGCGCAAGGCCGACGGCACAATCGTCGCGCATCTGGACGCGCGGCCTTTTGATATGTTGCACCGCCCGTCGGTGGACGTGATGTTTCAATCGGCTGCCGAAGTTTACAGGCAGAGAGTGTTGGGCGTGGTGATGACCGGGATGGGGTCGGACGGCAAGCAGGGCGCGGCGTGGATCAAGTCACAGGGAGGTTTTATTTACACCGAAGCGGAAGAGACGTGTGTCGTGTACGGCATGCCGTCCTCTGTGGTGGAGGCGGGCTTGAGCGATAGGAGCGTGCCGCTCGGCGAGATGGCACAGGCAATTCGGGAGGTTGTATGAGCGCGAAAATACTGGTGGTGGATGATTCCGCGATGTCGCGGAGAACCATGCGGCGCATCCTCGAAACTGCCGGGTACAACGTCGTCGAAGCCGACGACGGGATGGCTGCGCTCGAACTCTATTTCCTCGAAAAGCCCGACCTCGTTTTCCTCGATCTGGTGATGAAAGGCATGTACGGGCTGGACGTGCTGGCGAAGCTGCGCGAGATGGACGCGGAAGCGCAGGTCGTCGTCGCCAGCGCGGACATCCAGAGTTCGACGCGCAAGATGGTAGAAGATGCGGGCGCGCGCGCTTTCATCAACAAACCGTTCGTCGTAGAGCAAGTGCTCGCCGCTGTGAAGGCGGCGTTAGCCGGAGGAGGACAAAGCGTTGATCTTAACTGAACGCCAGAACGACTCGCTCTCCGAGTTTATTAACATCGCTTTCGCACGCACGGGGGCTGCGCTCTCCGAGTTGACGGGACACCGCGTGATGTTGAACCCGCCGGAGGTTTCCATCTATCCGACAATCGAACTGGGGCAGGCGCTCGCCAAGTTCGTGCCGGGTGATGTCGCCTCGATACATCAGGTCTTCGTCGGCCCCGTGGCGGGCGACGCGCTCTTGATGCTTAACCATGACGGAGCGGTGCAACTCGCGGACTTGCTGACCGACGAGCAGAGTCCGTCCAAATATTTAGACGAATCGGCGCGCGAGGTGTTGACGGAGGTCGGCAATATTCTGCTCAACGCCTGTCTGGGGATGTTCGGCAATATGTTGCACGTCCACGTCTCATTTTTTGTGCCGCGCCTGCATCTGGAATCGCTCGACGAACTGATTAACTCACTCATCACGGACAAAGACGAACTGCATTACGCCTTGGTCATTTATACGGCCTTTCATGTCCGCGATAGCGCCGTCAGCGGATACCTCGTGATGGTCTTGAGCGTCGCCTCGCTAGATCGGCTGATTCTCGAAGTCGAGGCGTGGGAGGAGCGGCAAGGGCAATAGTCGTCACTACTCGTTCGCTGTTCGGCGGTCGAACATTTACTAACCTGAACTTTTATGGCAAAGCCTCGCTCAAGTAAAGAAACGCTGCTCAACGCGGCGGTGCTGCGCTGGATGCACGATCTCGCGGCGCAGGGCATCCTGATGACGGACGATGAACTAAACATTCACGGCTGGAATCAATGGCTGGAGGAGCACACCGAACGGCGCGCGGCTGATGTCATCGGGCGCAATCTGCTTGAGTTGTATCCCGAGTTGGTCGAAAGACGCTTAGATCGCTATTACAAGTGGGCGCTCGAAGGTCAGGTCAGGCTGCTGTCGCAACGCCTGCACGGTTATCTGCTCTCGATGCCGACAAACTCAGACGAAGATGCCGAGACGCAAATGCAGCAGAGCGCGCGCATCTCTCCGCTCACGCACGAAGGCCGCGTCATCGGGACTCTAACAATTATTGATGATGTCACGGAGCGCGTGACGCGCGAGGCCGAACTACAAGCCCAACTCGAAGCCCGCTCGCAACTTCTCGCCAGCGAGAAATCGGCGCGCGAAGAAGCCGAAGAAGCCAATCGCCTCAAGGATGAATTTCTCGCCAATATTTCGCATGAGCTACGCACGCCGCTGACGGCCATCATCGGTTGGTCGAATATGTTGCTCTCAGGCGATCTGGATAAAGCAATGTCAACGCGCGCCGTCGAAACAATCTATCGCAACGCGCAGTCACAAAATCAGCTTATCGCCGATTTGCTGGACGTGTCGCGCATCATCTCCGGCAAACTCCGCCTCGATGTTCGCACGATTAGTCTACCATCTATTATTGAAGCTGCGCTGGATGCCGTCCGCCCGGCGGCGGCGGCCAAGAACATTCGCCTGCAAGCATTGATAGACCCGCAGGCAGGACCGATTTCCGGCGACGCCGACCGCTTGCAGCAAGTTATCTGGAATCTGTTGACCAACGCCGTCAAGTTCACGCCGAAGGAAGGGCGCGTGCACGTCAAGTTAGAGCGCGTCAATTCCCACCTAGAGATTACGGTGAGCGATTCGGGCGTCGGCATTAGCCCGGACTTCCTCCCCTACGTCTTCGACCGCTTTCGTCAGGCGGATGCAGCCACCACGAGAATTTACGGCGGCCTCGGCCTCGGCCTCTCCATCGTGCGTCAACTAACGGAACTGCACGGCGGCACGGTGCGCGTCGAAAGCGAGGGTGAAGGAAAGGGAGCGACTTTTATCATCACCCTGCCCTTCATCGCCGTCAAAGGCGAGCCGGACACCTTAGAGCGCGTCCATCCGACTTCCAATGATGACAAGTTGCCGCTCGATTGCCCGCCGTCGCTCGATGGCTTACGAGTGCTGGTCGTTGATGACGAGCAGGACACGCGCGATCTGCTGCGCGCAGTGCTGGAGAAATGCGGCTCCGAAGTGACGACGGCGGCCTCCGCAGCAGAAGCCTTAGACGCCATCGAACGCTTGCGCCCGGACGTTTTAATCAGCGATCTCGGCATGCCTGACGAGGATGGCTACGCGTTGATCGTCAAGGTTCGCAAGCTTCCTGCGGAGCGCGGGGGGCAGACGCCAGCCGCCGCTCTCACCGCATACGCGAGGGTCGAAGACCGCCTGCGCGTGCTCCGTTCCGGCTTCCAGATTCACTTGCCCAAACCCGTCGAGCCGACCGAGTTGGTCACCGTCGTGGCAAATCTGGCCGGAAGAACAGGCAAGATTTAGAATGAGCAATTTCGGAGAATCTTCCAAGTCCCGCCTTCTCACAACCCATCGCTAACGAGCCGTCTGCCGAACGAGCCGCCAGACATCCATCGCCAGTGCTTATCCCACAACTCAGGTTAACAAAGATTTAAGCCGTCATTCACACCGTTGTAAATCATCGAGGGTAAGCTCCCTCCTTGAATCATTACCTCTCTCGTTTTAATTGGACGACATACTTCGGGGCGAATAAAGCGCCGGGGTTATTTCTGTTAACGGCAAACGTGTGCCACCCATCTACCACTTCAACTTCAGACAAGATTCACAGGAGGCTTCATGATTAAGCTGTCCCTTCGGCGGCTCCCGCTCTTTTTGCGTCTCGCGCTTGCGTTCGCGGCATTGCTTCTGACGCAGGTCATAGCACCGGCACAGACCGACACGGGACGGCTCGTTGGCACAGTGCGCGACCCGAACAGCGCGGTTGTGGCGGGTGCTACTATCATCGTCCACAACGAGCGTACCGGCGAAGAACGCACCGTGACGGCGACCGATGAAGGTCTATACCTCGTCCAGTCGTTGAAAGCTTCAACTTACACGGTGACCGTTTCCGCGCCGAATTTTCAGACGACCAAGGCCACCGACGTGCAGCTTAACGTCGGGCAGGAACTGAGCCTTGACCTTGTCCTCAAACCCGGCCTCGCCGAACAGGTGGATGTCGTTTCCTCTCAGGAGTCGGCGCTCGACTCAGGCTCGGCGCGCATCGGCGCGAACGTCAACCCGCGTGAAGTCGAGGGGCTGCCCGTCAACGGTCGCCAACTCTCTCAACTTTATTTGCAAGCGCCCGGCTCGGTCAACACAGGCTCAGGCACTTTCGGCGACATCCGCTTCTCCGGTCGCGCCGTCGAGCAGAACGTCATTCGCTACGACGGCGTTGAAGGCACGGGCATCATTGATGCTTCGCCCGGCAACTTGAACGGCGAAGTTCCTTCACCCTTCCGCCTTCAGTCGAGTCTTGAGAACGTCCAAGAATTTCGTGTTGATTCGAGCAACTACCCGGCCGAGCACGGGACGGGAACGGGCGGGCAGATTAACGTCGTCACGAAATCCGGCGCGAACAACTT
>CAXTRQ010000128.1:0-18140 GCA_964246705.1 uncultured Pyrinomonadaceae bacterium | reverse complement strand
ACGGCGCAAAATAGATTTGTACTATGCCGATGAAGCCTCAGTTTCGCTCACTCCCCACTATGACAATGTGATGCGCGTAAGAGTTAATAAGAATAAACTACTGCCCGAATATGTTTCCGCTTTTCTCCGTACCTCTTATGGTCGGCACGGACTTGGTTCGAAGGTGGCTACTTCAGCGGGCAATCACTCGATCAATCAGAACGGTATTGCGAGCATACAAATTCCATACCCATCAATCCGCGCCCAAGAAATTTTCGTTAATACTGTAAGGTCTTTTCAGCAAACACGCACGCGCCTTGTATCTGGGACTATCGAAGCTCAAAATATATTTTCATCTCTGCTCTCGCGTGCCTTTACTGGCGAACTCACCGCAGAGGGGGAAGCAGCCAATGCCGAAGTCATCCCCCAAATGCAGGCTCTATATGAGCGCTTGCCGCAACTCATTCTTCTCGCTTTTCTTCACGAAAAGAGCGGTCGTGCTAAAAAACGCGCTGACGCCTGTATTCTCATCACCGCATTGATGAAGTACGTCTTCCTCTTTCAAATGGAGGCGGCAGCGCGGCGCAGGCTCTACTACTTCGTCCCGTACCACTACGGTCCATTTGCCAGAGAACTCTACACAGATCTTCAAGTCCTGAGCGAGCAAGGTTTCATTACTATGGAAAACGGCGATGAAGAACGCACACGTATTTCACTCACTAAGTCTGGAGACCTTCAAGCTATCTTTTCTGATCTCCCCGAAGACATTAAAGACGACGTGAGCACCGTCCTCGATACCTATGGACACCTAACGCACAAGGAACTCCTCAGACAGGTTTATGAGAAGTACCCGGCTTACACGGTAAAGAGCAGACTGAATTTCTAATCGAGGGGCAAGGGTGAGCTGTTCCCCAGAGTGCTGCGTGAGCATTCTGGGGAACAACTTTATTGTTTAGGGAAGGACTTTATTGTTTAGGGAACAACTTTATTTGTCGTGAACAATTTTGTCCCTAGAAAATTAAGTTGTTACCTGAGTGGCCCCTAAGTCCTTTATTTGGGAATCAACTTTTCTTCAAATTAGAAATTAAGTTGTTACCTGAATAGCTTCCCGGCCTCTCTTTTAATAGCCACTGGTAAATTAAGTTATTACCTAAACAAGTAAGGAAATAGTTCTTCCTTAAATACCCCTTTGAATAGATTTGTCTAAAACTTAAATCATCTCCGTAATGTTTTCATTCCAGTCATATAAGAAATTACAGTAATTGACTATGGTTGCTGTAAATTCTGCAAGCGAGATTCGCTCAGTGTCGTAATGCGCCAAAGCATTTCTAACTTTAATAGTCTCGGATAGGGCTGTAACTGAAGACAAAACTGAAGACCAACGAACCTCGCTCTTACCTGTATCTTCACCTGTACTTGTATCTTCGCTTGTACTTGTATCTTCAATGTATCTGGTGACGATTTTGATTCTATCGCTGTAACTTAACTGCGACTTGAGTTTCTGGGTCTGTATATTTTCTTTAGCCTTTAGCTTGCTGAAATTTGTCTCATCAATATTGTCTTTAATGAAATTCATTAGAATTCTCTCAACTCTAATTTGTAGTAAGTGATGAATTTCCATAAGATCATCAAAGTTATAATTGAACAGGCCGCTAACGAGCTTGCGGCGCATAACTTTCTTTTCATCCTCCTCAAGGCTCAGATCCTCAATCCTTTCAAGGCTATCATCTACGGGTCTAAAGAGATCGATGAATTCAAGTTGCTCTTTTTCTGATTGATATGCCATGCGCACTCTATCGTCGTTTGATAAATAAGGCATGATGCGCCGATCCCTATAATGCTTATCTCTGGAAAGATTTGTAACTAAAACCGCTCTTGGCAATGAAAGAGATGATAGCTTCTTGCGTACAATGAGAGTTTTTATGTCGATAATTATTCTTGAGTTCATTGCAAGTTTATGGAGTTGATCCTGAAGATTAGAAACTGAATCAAAATCTCCGATAAGACGAGCTATATAGTCAATATCGAGTCCAGTAGAAGTACCACGATAAAGGCTTTTAACCTGAGAGGTCTTTATCAATTCAGGCACTACAATTTTGTCAAACTTCGCTAAGAGGGACGATTTATTGTCACGCTGAGAATATTGCAAACGAAAGGTCATCACAGCTTCGATTCCTCCAGAAGAAGTCTCATTAATATCCAAAATCCATCGATTTTTCAGGAATCTTGTTCTCTCACCGTCTGTGACATCTGGGTCTTCCCACCGCTCGCTGAGTTTGAAGATACTCGCAATTTCTGCAAAGGTGGGGAGAGGCTTGTCCCTTGATCCGAAAATTGCCTGATCGTTTTCACTAACTGGCAAGCCCATCACTTTGTAATATGTATCCACTCGAAAATATGGGAAATTATCCTCATCAACATTGTCTAGGTCTTGTGGTGTAACGGTATTGCCTTTGATCCCAATCCAGTTGATGGTCTGTGTAACATCAAAAAGCATGTCATAACTATCAGCAGCCAGATGCGTCACCATCAGGTCTTCATTTCCCATTACCGCCAACACTTCATACTCTTTACCTATAACATTCCTTTCTATTTCCGCGTAGTTTGGGACTTTTAGGAAAGCAATCCGCATCTTTTTCCCCAGAAGGTCTATTATCGCCGGGTTAATAACGGCATGTTTCCTAATTACATTGTCTGTAACTGGAGTCATACGCAGTTGGACTCCTTCAGGCATAACTTCTAGGTCATAGACAAATCTGCGCCCTAGAGGGTATGACAGTTGTCTGGATGTCTTTTTCGGTAGTGATAAATGTTGGAGGTCTATTTCTAATACAGCGACTTGCTCTTTAGTAGTCGACAGTGCGAAGGCCGCTTGAAATGGCTTGCTGTCGAGATTGACTGCCACCACGCTTGACTGCCCAGTCGCTCCCTCGCCGACACAGTTGCACAGTACGGTCGCCGTCCCACCTTCTAGCCTCAAAAGCGAGTCAGCCCATCCGATAAATGACATCACATCAGGTGAACACATGGGTACGAGAAATAAACCTCCACCATGTTTGAACTCTGCTGAAGCTTGCGAGAAATCCAAGGTAATGTACATCGAAATCCAAAACTTTTGTCTACCTATTTCCCAAGTAAGTAAGATCTGAGTAGGTTGATCAGGTTCATCCACTAGACCCCGTTCCCACTGGGACAAAACATGTTTTTTAATCCAAATTGGTCGTTTGCGTCCGGGAATAATGATTGGAGACTGGTTAAAAACCTCAAACGAGTTAGGTTGCAAGATTGTGTCTGCTCCGCCAAGTATGATGAAACCGTATTCATCAGCTTTTTTCTGAAAATCAGGAAGAGCCTTTTGGACTGGGATAGAATATTCAGGGAACACGACAATATCCGGCTTCAACGTAACTTTACTCAGTTGATCCAAAACACTGGAGGCTTTATCGATTCGTTCACTAATAGAACCCAGTGACATCCAGCCAAGAGTTTCCCTATCGTTAATGACAGTCTTGTGCTTACCATTAGGGAAAGGTCCAGCTAACTGTGCGATGGCAATGACAACTTTAGAACTCTTTAGGTTAATCGCGAACGAAGACCGGCGTATAGACTTCTTCCTCCCGCTGCGGGGCAATCGTCTGGTTGAGGGGTGATCAGGTGAGAGAGCGACTGGGGCCTTATAGTCTACGCGAGAGTCTACAGACTTGCTCGCAAGCCATTGGTTGACAGCTGTGCCAACCTGCGTGCCGAGCTGATCGGCATTATTAACGAAGTTAACGACGTGAGCAGAGATGAGCTCCGTGCGTAGGGCCTCGATTTTTCTGGCACCAGGGCCTGTCTCCAAATGTGTGTCAAACCGTAGAGCGTTTTCATCAAGAAGGAAGATTATGCAAGGTTTGCCGTAAGCAAGGGCACGGCGGTACTCAAGCTCGACTATCGATTTTTGATCGGGATTGTCATGTGATGGGATGTAGCCGTAGTGCCACCCGAAGATTCCGACGTACAGGTCGCAGGAAGCAATCTCTTCGTAAGACTTATCGAGCGGGAACTGTGCTTTGGCGAACTGATCCTCCAAGAGAATTACTTCATGCCCCATCGAACGTAACTCACGGTAGGCTGCTTGTTGGTACTCGCGGAGGTCTGCATAAGTAGAGGAGATAAAGATTCTGGCTGCCGCATCTGGTCGCTTTGGCGTGGGTATCCCTACAGTTGGGATGCTGGCGGGCGACGCATCTGCTTCTGCGTTGCGCCGCCGGACCCTGAGATCTAGGACCTCTTTTCTTTCAACTTTATCGCGGACACTGATGAGCGGGGTCTCGAATGTAGTAAGGGGGACTCCCATCCCGCTAACGAGCGTGATGCGAATGACGCCTTCCTGTGGCTCGGCAGTAGCGGTAATGAGGAAGCGCGCGGGGCCATAGGTTCCACCGAATCGGTGTATCACGACGGCCGGCTCGCCGAGCAGTTCGGTGGTGAAAAGTGGCGCGGCGTTGACTAAGCAGTAGATGGCGACCTCTTCATCATTAGCGTACGGCCATGCGCCAAACGCCTGATGGGGGGACAGATCGACCGTGAGCAGATAGGTCTTTCCCGTCTCTGCCTCCTTTGGAAACTGAATGACTGGAGATACGGAAAGGCTTTCGCTAACCTTTTGAGATGCACTAGACACGCTCGGCTCCCCCATCTATACCTGCTGGCGCACGGTTGATCTTAATCCAGTCAAGAGGATGGCCGTAGTGCACGTACATAAAGGGATAGGCGAACTCGTTATAGGCACGTATGAACTCGTCCTCTGGAAGGTCTCTGTTCATGACACGAGCGATGGCCTCCGCACGAAGCCGCCGCAGCAGTTCGGCTGGTTTGACCCCTGCGTCTGAGGCAGCCTCCTCTAAAAGTACTTGGGCGAATCGGGCCGCATAAGAACGCTCAATGGGGCCGAGTGTTCCGATGTAACTAGCGGCGACTTGCCTGAGGGTCGCCCTCGCCAAGCCGCAAGACTGTTGCCCCGACTTGAGTATGCGCCCCGAATACGGGGCGTTAGCGAAGAAGATCGGCCGGGGATTCAGCCTGCCGCTGACGAGATTGAACCTAATCAAAACGTCTTCCTCATAGGGCTTGAAGCGGCTGAAACCTGCAATTACATTCTGTTCATCCCCATAATAGAGAATTCCCCCGTAACACAGGTAGACGAGTCCAACTTGACCTGCGGCTCCATCAGGGAGTAAATCGCGCTCCAAAGTCTGCGGGGTCGTCTTGTAATCAGGCAGTAACCGATCCATATCCGGCATCTCACCGATCTTCTCCGCGTCAAGTGGGTGAATGTAGGCGCTTACGCGCCCCTCGTACCTTGGGCCTTCAACAGAAGCAACAGCTTGGTAACCTCCGTACTGCGCCTCTGCCCAGCGGACGACAAGAGCGTGCGCACCTAAGTAACGGCCGTCCGTCAGCTTGAACATCTCCCATGGGATCAGCACGCCAGCCTCGTCTACAATGACGACGCTGCACCGCTCGCCATAGCGCTGGAGGGCCTTTTCGAACCAGCCTGAGACGGTTTTTGCCTGATCGATATTGTAGTCGTGAAAGCTGTTCCTGAGTCTTTGCAGGTAAGTGTCCTCGTTCGGGCAGCCTTCTGGGTCGACCCATCCGAAGTCCCTAACGTCCAAACTCAGTGAGCTGTCACTATGTGAACCAGCCCACCCGAGGAGCCTCAGTCCACCCTCCCGTGATTGCGAGATATGCAGGATGGCTGCGTCGGACGGTGGGGATGCCTTGGCGGGAAGTGCAAAGACCTCATTAAATACAGGTGGCGGGGCGGGCTCGCTGCCTACTAACGTGAGGCGAAGCCAAGCCGCCGAATAGGGGAGCTTCGCACCATCACTCTTCCAGAAAAGCAGTTCGAGAGTAAACTCCAAGCCGTAGTTCTTCTGGATGGTGAATTCAAAATCGTGTAGTTGAGCCTCTGGGTCGTCCAAAGACAAGCGCCCCTGAGCCGGGACGACAGCACCCACCGCGTCGAGCACATTTGGGTCTTGGCTAACCACGCAAAGTTGTACGAAAACCTCACCGGGGAGTTTGAATGGCCGCTGACTAAGCCCGTAGGTTTGACCGGCAGGCTGAAACGAACCTCTGTACTCGTTCTGGCTAAGGCTCACGCGCACGCGGTATGTCCGTCCAGCGCGTAGCGGCGTGGCTGGGGGCAAGGGCATAAAGGCACCTGCCCCGGCTTCGCCCATTTCTTCGAACTCGAAGGGTTGGAGCTCGAAGTAATAGTCTGACTCACTCAGGTAAAGCTGGGTTTCGAGTGTGACCGCTTCCGCCGTGCTACTGTGGCCCTGAGAAAACTCCTGAACGAACGCCGGATCGCCGCGACGCTTGCCCCTGTAAGTCATCTTGGCTTGCGACGCGCGCCCATAGTTCCCCATACTCATCTCTTGTCTCTTGCGCGCCTCCTCACGCCGCTCGCCCTCCGGCGGCACGTTAGAGATGACGCTGTCCAAAAGATCAGCCATGACTAAAAAGGCTCCTCCGAGGGAATGTCCTCGACGGTAGCACCAAGAACTTCCGCTAGCATTAGGGGAAGCTCAGGGTACTGCTGGGGCCGAGGGTTAAGAAAGTAAATATCCAAGTTGCTGATTGTCCGCAACGGGCGGGCCGCTTCAAAAGCGTCATCGATTCCCTCGCGGAAGACAGGCCGTTCAAGACGGCCGGCCCGGCTCGATGCCAGCGGCACGTTGCCGCGTGCATCGCTAATAACGACGAGGCGTGCCTGCTGGGTTCTCCATCGGCCGTGCTGAAGTGCAGTACGTAGTGTGCGCGACGCGAGCTCGAGGCCGTGTGCGAGCGGCGTAGCCATGCCCGCCCGTCCGTTCAATGCCTGGCGAATGCGGGGGGATAGAAGATTGCGCGCACTAACCAACTCCGCTCGTAGATCGTTGCCTCGCGGCTGAGCGAGGCCCACTTGGATAACCGTCACGCTCGCGCGCATGACATAAGCCCAGCGCAGGTGCGACCACGCGGCCCCCTGCCAGAGGCGCCCGCGCAAACTCGTATAATCGATGAGGATCATCAACATCTGCTCGGGTATTGGCGCACGTCGGTAGCTGCGCAGGTCAGAGCGTGCGATAAGTAAAGGGCCATCCGGCTCGCGGCGCGGACGAACCTTCTGAAATTTTGCGGCTTCGACGACTGTGCCCACAACCGCTATGTCATTCAAGCTCCATACGGGCTGCGTGCCAATAATGGGGCCTTCAGCCGCACCGTAAGCGCGGTAGCGACGCGGGGGGAACTGTAGCGAATCGATCTCGCGTGCTGGCGCAGTAATGTCCTCAGGATAGGGAACAGAGGCGGATGTAGCTGTGTCGAAAGTCAATTCCGTGTCCGACTTCAAAACCTCATCGCCTAGGACATCTTCGGACACGATTCGCGGGGCAGGTACGACACTGACGTCCCCTCCCTTCATCGTGTCGCCTTCCTTTGGTTTTTCGGACACCTCCGAAGGCTCAAGTGGTGCAGGAGCAAGTTCTAGGGGGGATGTCTGAGCATCCTCTAGACGGAGCCCGATAAGCTTGGCTGCGGTGTTTACGTGAGATGCGCTCACATCGGGCGCGCCTTCGAGTTGTGCGAGTGCCAGACTCAAACGCGCGAGCGACAACTCGCGCCTCATGCCGGCGCTCTCTTGGATGAAGTATGCGAGGACTCGCTCGACTTCGGCCGCAGGGAATGCTGGCGTCCGCCCAGATGCCGAGCGCAACTCCTCAGCGAGTTCGGGAGAAATGATCTTCACCTGCTGCTGCCCGGCGGGCGTCTTCTCATTGACCCAATCTAGGATTTCGGCAACGCGATCAAGCGATGGCTCATTGTGTGCTGAGAGTCGTAAAACGAAACGGTCCAAGAGGTGTAGCGATATCTCGCCGACTTCAGCACGAGTGCAGCGAGCAAGCCAGCACATGTCTGGGCTCCATGTGATGTCCAGTCCGTGCCTTTGGAGCGTAGCTGTCTCGCCCTCACCCATCAGCGTTACGCAGGCACGCGAGGCACTGAGGCTGAGGCTTGCCAAATTAGGTATAAGAACGAGTATCGGGCGCGGATCGTCGGGGGGCGGGGACAGCCTTCCCGGTTTTGAAAGGATGCGAACCGCCCCGTCATCTCTCTCTAATCTCAAGGTTGTCCAGAGATCGTCTTCGCCTTCGGCTGAACCGAGTATGATGCGCCGATACGTTTTCCCCATAGCTGCTTCCAGCATGGCCGCCAACTCACTAGCCGCTCCGAAGAATGACTCCTGCGAGGTGTCAAACAGAAGAATTCGCCGTAGTCCTGGCGAAAGCGCGGCACACGCGAGACCGAGCTTGTGTTCAAAGTCTGTGACTGGAAGTGATCCTACCGTCATAATGAGGGAGTGGTAGTCTTCATTAATGCTGGGTCGTCTGCTCAGCGGTCTGATCAGGCTTGATGGCGAGAAGTTCCCGAATCATTTTGTTGTCTTCATCTGTCCATAGGTGCCCACCCGTCTGTAGGGTGCCCGAGCGGCGGTGCTGGAGCGATAGTGGGGCAACCACGAAGAGATCTGACATCTCAGCGTGCTTAGCACCACGGAGAGCCGCGTGTGCCCGAGCAGCCAGCGCCATTACATAATCGCCGCGGTGTCCTTCGGCCTGGATGCTACTACTCACGCGTACGCAACCTTCGGCCACATCGGACGGTAGTACGACACTCGTGAAGTGGGCTTTAGCCTTTTCGAGCTGCGCCTTGCGAAGCTTATCCTGCTTACGCGCGTTTGCCAGCCTTGCTTTCCGGGGCTCGCTAGCCTTCCCCTCTTTCTCTAGAACCAGTGCTGCGTCGTAATCAAGCACTGCTTGAAGGATTTGCTTGCGCACATCCTCATGCTCTGTGACTACGTCCACCATTAGCCCGAAGCGGTCAAGGAGTTGCGGCCGCAGTCCCCCTTCGGACGGGTTCATCGTGCCCACGAGCGTGAATCGAACCTCCTTCTCATCTTTCCTGCCTTCGCGTTGGACGACGAGGATGCCGGTGGAGGTCACGTCGAGAATGATGTTGACGATATGATCATCGAGTAGATTGACTTCATCGATGTAGAGCAATTTATCGGCTGCGTCTTCAAGCAGACCCGACTGTGGCACAAGACTGGCCTTAAACAGCTCATTCAACTCCCACCCGCCCACGACGCGATCCTCTGTTGCGTTGATGGGAATGGTTACTGGCAATTTGCCGTACATCATCACAGAGAAGGCACGCACTACGGTCGATTTACCTGTCCCTCTCTGGCCGCTCAAGAGGACACCGCCGATGCGTGGCGATATATATGCGAGTTCGAGCGCGAGTTTAAGCTGCTGCTGACCGACCATCATCGAGTAAGGCATGACCTTGATCGGCTGTTTGTGGGTTCTAGTTTTACCGTCCGTTGTAGGTTCCATAGGGGTGATCAAAGAGAGCACGTCACTGGCTTTGATGCTGAAGTGCTCCGCTCGTACCTTGGGGCGCATTTGAGTGAACAGTCAAATAAGTGGCAGAACACTACCCTAGAAGGTAAGAGCCAGTCTCCTTTGCGAAATGTGTTACCGAAACCGGATCGTTATTCAGTCATATCCAGCTCAACCCGCTCGATAACAGCATTATCCCCGCCCTCTATAGATTGATTTCCCGCAGCGCCCATCTTCATACGTACGTCCCTGACCGCCGCTTCATTACCTGCGATGATCTGTTGCAGACGCTCCTTCCCGCCCATCATCTTAATCAGGTCTTCGGCGAGTTCGGGATGCTCCTTGAGCCGTTCGGCTAAAACCTGACCTAACATCTGCTGGCGGAGGGTATCCTTTGGGGAGGCCGCTACCATCGTAGCTGCACTGGTCACCTCCAAATCATCCTTGAAATAACCGGAAATCTTTTCCCAGAGCTTTTTAACTTGGCCCCCCGCGGCATCGACGCCTTTATCGATGATGGCCTCCCCGATCTTCTCTCCCGCGCTCTTGCCTATGGAGAGCAACTGCGGCAGGTACGGGCTAAGAAGTGAAACCACGGCGACGGACACAGAGGCAAAATCAATCATGCGAGACACTCCTGCGATCTAATTTATGACAACTCTAGAGCTAACTGCCTTAGTATAAATAAACCGGCGGCGCTTCAACATCTATGCACTTATTAGATAGCCGAAATCATTTAATTAGTATGAAGTTCAGAGAGGTACATCAGCATCACGGTTAAAGGGGACATACTATTAAATTACTTGTTATAAGTCAGAGAATCGGCAGTATGACAACGTCACTTTCTATGAGGCCGCGCGTCCCATTTGAATCTCTGATAATCTCGACCTCAACAAGTTCATAGCATCCTCAACCGCACATTTTACTGCTAAAACTTCTTTAAGGCTATACACATTTGCTCTCATGACGAGTTGCCATTCTCGTGGCAGTTTATATTCTTGGGAATAAAGATCAGCAGCCCACCAGACACGTCGCACAGCATATTGCTCACGAGTCTCTTTTACGCAAGCCAAGACTTGAGCCGACTGCGGCATCTTATGAAGTTTTTGCTGTAAAAGGGTGGCTGCGCCAATGGCTCTCCCGATTGCGGCCTTCGTTACTTGAACTGGGCGACCTGGCATGTTCATTAGCTTTGAGGCTGCGTCTCGAACAGCGACGGCGTACTGAGCATCACGTCCCTTCCAGTCAACACTCAATGTTGAACGAATGTGCTTCTGTGTTTGAGGGCTATGTTTCTTCAGCCAGTCGGAATCATTTTTCAGCAGCCAAGCGTATTCTTGTGGAAGTCTGCGGCGAAGATTTTCCATTGTTATCCCCGGAGTCTGTTTCATCACGGAGAGCCACTTTGAGCAGCAATTGCGCAGTCTCTTCCCCCAAACTGCTGTGAGGACTTTACTCTTGAGACTTGGGTCGAGCTTGAGCGGCTTAGATCTTCCACCATGGCGAGAAAACGGCAACTTCAAATGAGCAGCGTGCTTGCGCACTGTCAGCGGGTCAACCCTCAGTCGTCTTCCTATCTCACTCAGACTCGATGATTCTTCCCATAACTCTTTCAACTTAGCCTCCCAAACCGGCCCGAAAGAAATCATCTTGCCGATACGGAATTTGTCCGCCAATGTAGAATCCGGGCCGGATCGGGCGTAAGCGAATCCGCATGCGCATGTGAATCTAGCGATAGGATGAGTGTCTCTCAATCTGGGTGAGGACGTGTACTTCTGAATGACAGGCTCCTTAAAGTGATTGGCAACAGGGTTAAGGCACGGCCATGGCCCTTTACCGAAGAAATCCGTTTCTCCCGGTAATTGAAAGAACTCTTGTGCGGTGCAGTCGAGGAACTGCATTAGTAGGAGATGATATAAGGGTGATTGGGAGTGCTTGGGAGGACGCACAAGCCGCAGCAGCCAGTTGGTCTTCATCTGATCACTGCCCGTGAACTCACAATGTAGGAGTCTTAGCAAGGAAGGGGAGTGGTGTCTACCGAATTCTGTAAGCAGCTTATAGACACGGATGCTACCGGTGTAAGTCGCCAGACCACGCTCAATCAACAACCCAAGATAGCGATTGTATAGCGAGTGAAGACCTATCCCTTGTCTGGGGTGCTCAAGCAACCATGTAGCATCCCGAGCTATTTGCAGTAGGATTTGGTGATCGTGATCTGACGAGTTTAAATACCGTGCAGGCCGTGTTTGTGTGGCACCCTCGACGGGAGTGAATTGTAAGTGTTTTCTTCCGGATTTCCGGCTGACATAGCTGTTTTCGAGAAATATTTCATGGATCGAGCAAGCATCAACTCCTGGGAGTTGATGAACTCGGTGCCAGTAGGACTCTCCAAATTTCTTTTCGTCCTCATTCTTACACACAGGACAATATCTGAGTCGCTCAGGCGTAGGAATGCGGCTGGCCATAACACCAGAGCGCATATGAGCGGCTGGCCCGCCAGAAGTTCGCATGTCTTTACGAATCTGTCTGACGCGCTCAGACGGCATAAAGGAACTGAAGAAGGGTAATATCGAGTGTTGGTTTATGAGGCGATCAACTGTAAGGGATGTGCCTGCTGGGAGAGCAGTAATAATGTGGCTGAGGTGGTTCGGAAGGTCTATTACCGCAGAGGCGGTTATGGATCCAAGTACCTCTAGGAGTACTGCTTTAGAACTAGAATAGGCTACGCGGTTACTGAATCTTGCACAGATACTGTAGAGCAGTTCATCGGGATAAGGTGTTGGAAAGTGCCCGATCATCTTTAATTGGAAAGCGCAGTTCAGTATGTCTAAGCAGCTTTAACTTCGCTTTTCGTTTTAGGCTCTTGTAATGACAGCCATAAGGAATCAATTATCGCTTTCACTTCTGGCACATACCAAATATCCGTACCAAGGGCTGCGCGATGGGGCAGTTGTGTCCATGATGGACAGACATTCTCTCGGCGGAAACATCCCGCAGCCCACTGAATACGTCGAATAGCAAATTCAATACGTGTTTCGATTGACTCCTTTAAAGCATCAGCTGTTAGGGGCAATTTGGCCATTGTTTTGCTGCAATTGAGAGTTCTCACTTTATTAATGTCTCTACCAATGGCGTGGTTCGTTACTCTGTAAGGACGCCCGTCAGCACTTCTCAACCTTATGGCTGATTCGCGCACTACTTTTGAAAGTTCAAAATCATGACTATCATTATCCACTTGGTGTATAGGGCGACCTGTCCTGCGCGGCGGCGGGAGGTGAGCTTCCAACCAGTCTCGATCATGAAAATAAAGCCAGTCATATACCCCGGTATGAGGAATCTTTAGTCGTAAGCTAGTACGATTGACCATTGGGTAGGTTTTCAAGGCCAGCAGTAACTGTTTTCGATAGTACTTACGTTTCCTTACTGCCTCTGCCTGAGCTTTCTGGAGTCGCCTTCTAAGAGTAGGATTCTGATGTGAGATGCCGTGATAAGTGCCTTTTCGTGGAAATCGGAGTCCCAAACGGGTGGCGTGATATTTGACGGTCATGATATTTACGCCCAGTTTCTCCCCAATCTTCTCCAAGCTTAAATTTAAGACCTTCCAATAGCTACGTAAGTGTGATTCCCAAACATGACCATAGAGCCTCACCCTACTTATGCGGTATTGGTTGCTCTCAGAGGAATCAGAATTCCGCCGTGAATATGCGAAGCCACAGGAACAGCTAAAAATTCCAAGATGTGAGTTTGGTCGCTTGATGTTTGTCAGCTTGTAATCTTTTATTCGGGGTTTGCGAAAGTACTTACATACTGGATTAAGGCATGGCCATGGGCCATTACCAAATGGTTTATCCCTGCTTGAGACTTTCGGAGAAAGGTCAAGGCACATTTTTAGGAATGATTCGGCAGTGTATCCAATAAAATGAATCAACAGCAGGTATCTCAGTGGGTGGTGCGCCTTGTGTTGATTAAGATTATTGATGATTCTGTATAACCAATTGTGGCGTTTCTGCTCATCGAAGTCACACTGGAGGGTTCTCAGCAGTTCATTGGAGTATAGGCTCCTGAATTTCTCCAGCAAAATATCCCGCCTTTTAATGAGTCTGTATGTTGTCATGCCCTTTCCTGCTAATAGCTTAGTAAAGCCTAAATGAAGAGATCTATATCCGGGAACTAGATTTTGCTGATTGAGCAACCAAGCGACATCTTTAGCGAGAGCAATTAAAGTTTGATGAGAACAGTCGCTTAGATTCAGGATACGTGGAGAGGTTGGTTGAAGTGCTTGCTCCGCTGAAATATATAAATAGGGGTTATAAAAATCCCGTGTGAGAGCCTTGCCGTTTTCGAGAAAAATGTTATGCGTCGGACAAACTTCTACTCCACTCACTTGATGTAGGCGATGCCAATAGAACTCACCGAATACTTCTCTATCACTTTCCGCACATAAAGGACAGAAGCGTAGCCATATAGGAGGACTGATGGTGCTAAGTACAAGCCCCAATGAAGCCCGTACGGTTGAGCCGTTTGAGCCTGCCATCCCTTCTCTAACATGCGCAACACGTTCCTGCGGAATAAATGGGATATAAAATGGTAGGAGGGTGTGATTATCAATCAGGCTATCCACTGTGTGGTAGTGCCCGGTCGGTAAATTGCTAACTAAATATTTGAGGTTACAGGTTATATCTACAGATGCCTTGGTATATCTAGCACCAAATAGTTCAGAATTAACAGCCCTATCGGTTGAGTACTGGACGCGCTCGCTGTAGCGAGCACACAAGCTGTAGAGTAGTTCATCTGGGTAAGGAGTTGGGAAATGGCCAATCATTATTAGGATTTGTCTTAAAGAGCGACAAGGGGTAGATAGATTTCGGTAATATTTACTTCTCCATTTTGAGGCGCATCTCGATTGGGATCATAAATTACACTGTCATTATTCTATTTCCTCTTCAAAAATTCTGTGGCGGGTTTTATGTGTTGAGCTACAGGGAAAGGTTCTTTAGTAGAACTTAGGTTATCATTTTTAGACTTGGATGGAGCGTCTCTATCATGTTTATCTCCAGATTGCTTCTTCGAAGATTTCATCGTTCTAGAGGTCTTTGGAGATGCTCGTATGCTAGTTTGGGCTGCTGGTTCATCCAAGATTGTTGACTGAGCTATCATTCTTGATCTCGATCCTTTTGTTTTCTCTTCAGGTAATTGTGCGATATTTTCTGTGTCTTGATCGCGTTTTATAAATGGGGCTTCACGAGCATCAAACGGAACGTCTAAATCATCGCATACTACAGAAGCATCATGCGTACGCCCTTTCTTTAAATCGTTAATCATATCCGAAATAAGGTCTTGGCTATCACGAGCAATTGTCCTAATCAACCCTGACGTTATCGTTTCTGTTCCGGTTGCGATGGCCCTACGCTGAGCGAGAAGAAAAATTGTCGCAGCGACAGCAGTGATGCCTTGCGATTCGTCATACAGAGCATGAACTCGCTTGTCGTCGAGTAAATCAACCTCTAACTTGGCAGGCTTCTGGACGTATTGATATATCCAAAGCTCTTTTATGAATTCGGCCCACACAGGATCAACCTTGAATTCGTTGACCTTCTTGCCTCTGGCCTTCTTTAGCTCTTTGGTTAGCTCTTCCTCGCCCTTTCTGACCTTCTCATCCATTCGTTTCCAATTAACATCTCCCTGTTCGCTTGCGCGCCTGGCCTGACGGAAATCATTGCTGAAAAGATGTCTAGCTTTAGGAGTCCCTATAAGGATGTAGGGAACGCCTATCGAGTTTTCAAGATTAACAAAAAAGTTAAGCATAATAGCAGCGCCGCCGCTTTTTGCTGCGCTGAGATCTTGTATTTCATCAATCACGAGTAATCCGAGGCTGTGTATAGAGGCTACGCGGGCCATATGTAGCAAAAGCACATTGGTATTATGCTTGCGACTAGAGGGCCCAACATAATGTTCGTAATAGTTAGTTCCAAGAACATCATCTACTGTGAGAAAAAAGTGTTCGCATAGGCTTTTAGTTGAGCCATCACGCGGACAGTCAAGCTTGAGCCAAACTAGCTGTTTAAGGATAAAATCCTGATCATGGTATCTAGCATGAACGATAACTTGCGGATACAAGGCCAAAATGTTCTCGACTGTTGTGCTCTTTCCCATACCACCGATGCCGACGATTGCAAATCCCCGTGCCTTAGACCGCATGCATCTTCTGACAACATGATTCTGATGAAGAGAGGCGATGTTAGAATTGAATTCTCGCCAGTAGCCCCAACTCATTGGGTTACGTGTCATGAGTCCTCTTCGTAACATGCAAGAGATTTTTGTTTCAATCTCCAAATGGATCCCCTGAGGTATGAAGAACTCTCTCGCGTTCTCAATCAACTGTAGCCTAATATGGGCTGGTAGCTTACGCTGCTCTTCTGAATAAGGAGGGGAATAAGCAAGGTTCTCCACGACCTCATCGCTAGTCAATATTGGGGGAAGCGATTCGATAATCGGATTGTCCATATACTCCGGGACCATTTGCTTCCTATATGACGCCACCTCCTGTTGTCCTCTGATAATGTAAAGAGGAGGAAGTTGTGACAAAAAATTTAAGTTAGTCTTGCCCACTCTTCATCCTCCTTTTCCGAATTTCCTGCAAGTTAACGAGTTGGGGAATTGGTACTGGTTTATCGTCAAAGTCTTCCAATTGGTGTGAGTTTGTTGATGGCTTAGAGCGCCTTGTTTCCCCGGAAGTTTTGCCTTTGAGAAATCTGTTTACATCATCACGCTGCATATCTTCAATTTCACTGTTGCGGTTTTCTCGGATTGATTCAGTGCGGAAACGTTTACTCATTTTCTTTGCCGCGTTTAAATCTTCCAGCTTGTTTTTCTCTGCCTTCTTAACCTTTTGGTGAATAGTTGCTTCTAGGTCGGATATGTCTTGCATCCCACTTGATGTCGCGTATGCTTTCTTTACTTTCGATTCCTCAACATAATTATCAACTTCTCTCCAATCACACCCAGCGTAAGCGGATTTAGGATCGATCAAGTGGCAAGGAATAGAAGGCTTTCCGCCACCAGGCCGTAAATAAAGAATCTTCGTTGTTCTAGGGTGATATGCTACTCGTACTGACCATCTCCCGAATTCTCTAGCCCTCTCGCGCCACCCTTCTTTTTCGCTTAGGGCGCAGGTATATAAACAAGGTCCGAATTTGATGCCGTACTCTGTAACACTTGCTTCACCTTCAGGAAGGAGATTAGCTCTAACGGTCTCTTGATTTGCTTCGCGAAGGGAGCCGGAGCGATTTTCAATTCCCCAATTGTAAAGCTCCGCCGGATAAGGTTGAACGCCATCCGCGATCATGTCTGCGTCCAGCGGGTAATCATTTAGGCGCCGTTTAAGATTGTGAAATAACACGGCATCGATGATTAATTCTGTAAATTCGTGGAGGTCTAGGACTGCGTCAAGTCTGTAGTCTTTATCTCCGCGCTCATAGTACGGGTCGACGGCACCAGGTAAGGCATGAATCAAAATGAGGTTGAGGAAGTTGAAAAACTGTTCAATGCTGCCCTTCCAGTCGGCGCGATATGGGGCAGTGTTTGAAAGACGTGTGTGAAGGGCCTTCGGTATATTGTCTCCATTTTTACCTTCGAGAGGCCCACGATCACCGGTAAGATGTTCCGGAAGATAGCAGCGGGGCCACATATCTTCTGTTATCTTGACACCATACTCTGCGCAAAAGGCGACCTTATCGGCGATAACGTTTTCAAGGGCTAGCCTTACTCCTTGCCAGCCTTCACCTTCAAGTCTCACTGCGATCCCGACGATCATGCGGCTGAAAACGTCCATGACAGCATAAAAAACTGGGCGACCGATAATTTTGCTGGGCCTGAGTTTGCTTCTTAGATATACATCAGCAAGAGTAGCGTCGATCTGATACAGGGAACCGGGGCCGGGTGCTTGGTCTTTGGCATTGCCTTTTAGTTCACGGTGTCTGAGGTTATACCTCTGTGTCCCCAATCGCTTGGTGAGTGCGCGCCGAAGATTGCGCGTCAAGTGAACAAAATAGTGATATCTAAATTGACCTAAAGTGAATACTTCATTTTTATTGGCATCAGGTAAAACAATTGTCTTTATTCCGTTTTCAACTTTATAGTCTTTAGGGCAGTAGAATCTTAACGTTGCCCTATATGCTTTTGCCCATGACTTCTGATCGCGATTCTCGTAAAACCTCTCACCGCCTTTGATGATAATGTCTCGCCACTTCTCATCGATGTTTACTCCTGTGGGTCTTTTCTCCTTATCGTTTCTAGTAATGATACTTGGACGGCCAAGTTTTTTGCTGACTTCTCGGCTCTTACCGTCTTTGCGGGTACCGCATAGATAATGACGACCAGACAAGGCATTAGGAGTTTGGCCTCCCTGCCACCAGCGTCTTATGTCGAGGTAAAGCGTTTGCCTACTAACTCCTGTTGCCGCAACCTGCTGAGCTATGAGACGGGCACGTTCATGTGGAAAGAGTATTAGTATTTCATTTTCGCCATTGATTAGGGGAGCGATGCGCTCATACGCTTTGTCCCTGTGTTCTTTTACATATTGGTACTTTTTAGAATTGAACTCGGTTTCGCTAAGCGCAGGGGGTGAGAAATCATCCAGCTCCAGCAAGACGGCATTTCGAGTCCTTAATGCAAAAGAAATATCATCGAATCTATGCCAGCATGGAACGGCTGTTTTACACTCAACAT
>CAXTRQ010000127.1:0-18350 GCA_964246705.1 uncultured Pyrinomonadaceae bacterium | reverse complement strand
ACTTCCTTCAGGAGTTCATCCATCCGCCTCAAGATTTTGTCTCCGTCGTCGCCTACGACATGCGCCCGACGCCGCTCACGGATTTCACGAACGACCCGCAGCGCATCAGTCAGGTCATCAGCCTCATGCTCCGCAATCGCCCCGTCTCGCGCGAGGCCAATCTTTTCGACGCGCTGAAACTCGTGCTCGTCGGCGGGCGCGCAGAGTCCGTCATTCTTGAGAACAGCAAAGAGGAGATGACGGATTATTCAGGAATGGCCTCGCTGCAAGGTCGCCGCAAGGCCGTCTTCCTCGTCAGTTCAGGCATTGATACGTTCAGCCGCATCAACTACGACCAAGCGCGCAAGATCGCGCAGAATGCGGGCGTGCCCATTTACATCATCGGCACGAGCGAACTCTTCTTCAAAAAATACGGCGACGACATGAGCGCGACCGACGGCCTCGGCGGCGCGACGACGCCCGGTCGGATGACGATGCTGCAAGCCAGAAACGCTCTCAAAACCTTCGCCAAAGAGACGGGCGGCGAGTATTTCCCCATCACCTTTGAAGGCGAACTCAACAGCGCCCTGCAATCCATCAACGCGCTGATGCGCAACCAGTACAGCATCGGCTACAATCCCGGCGACCGCCGCGACGGCAAACAGCACAAGATTCTCGTCAAAGTTGACGTGGACGGCGACGGCCAACCCGACGATAAAGAGTACATCGTCAAAAGCCGCCAGTTCTACAACGCGCCCAAGGCATAGTCCAAAAGCTCAAAGTTTAAAGTTCAAAATTCCGGGTTCAAAGTCTTCGACGGAAGATTCTGAACCCGGAATTTTCACTTGCAACTTTTATGCTTCTTTGCGCCTTGGCGTCTTTGCGCGAAACTATTTCTCACGCAAAGACGCAAAGTCGCTAAGAAGAGAGCTTTTTCAGACGCCGTGCAGGCGCACGCGGAACTCGTCGTTGAAGGCGTGGACTTCCGCCTTGCGGCCTGAGAAGCGGCGCGATTCGCGCAGCAGCATCGGGAGTCCGCCGTGCGGGAGCGAAAGCCCGTAAGCGTCGCTTTTAAAAAGTGCGGCCAGTTGCGGGTTGAGGCGTTGCGGCACGCCGTAGCGGATGGCGCGTTGCGCCGACGGCGCAAAGCCGGTCGTGCGCCGCGGATTCAAAATCTCTATCGTGTGGTCGAAGATAAAAAGTCGCATCACCTGATCGCGCAGCACGAGGTCTCGATGCACGAGCGCGTTGGCGATTCCTTCACGAATGGCTCCGCGATGATAGTTGGCGCGCGCAGCGACAGGGGCATCTGCTGCTGCCGTCGTGTCGTTCTCGTTTGGCCGACCGGGAAACGTGCGCGGGCGCACATCCCACAAATCGCAATACCGCTCGACGAAACGCATCGCGGATTCAAACTGCGTATGCAGGTTTCCGGAGAGTTGGACGCTCTCGACTTTCGGCGATTGCGCGTTGTCGCCCGCGAAGCGTGTGGCGGTGATGGAGGAGCGCGGCAGTAATTCGGCGACGCGACGGTCGTGGCCGAAGAGCAGTAGCCCGGCGATGGTCGGTGAAATCTCGCCCACGCTGTCTGTCCCGGCTGGCGTCGCCAGCAGCAGGTCGCGCTCTAACACGTCGCCCGTCGGATACCCTGCGGAGGCCGTGAACGCGTGCTCGAAAGCGTCGCCTTCAAATTCGCGCACGAAGCTCCATAGGTGCGCCTCGTCAATATCCGCCAGCTTCGAGCCGATGGCAACGACGTTCTCGAATCTGATCGGGCGCGCTTCGTCGAGCAGTGCGGACAATTCTTCGCGCGTCGCCTCGCGCTTTTCCGCGCCGACGCGGATGAAGTAGCGACCGTCGCGCGTGCGGTAAGGACGGCGTTTGCCTTCCACGTCGAGCGCGACGATGCGCCGCCCGTTGTCGAACGAGACGAGATCAATATAAGGAAAGAGCGCGGGCACGATGTCCTCGCGGCAGATGCGGACGAGTTCCTCGCGCACCTCCTCGGCATCGTCTACGCCTTCGACTCTCAGGTTGTCGTTGACGCCGAAGACGATGAGTCCGCCGCCCGTGTTGGCGAGCGCCGTGATGCCCTGTGCGATCTTCTCAGGGTTCGAGAGTTTGACTTTGAGTTCGAGAAAGGTGTCTTCGCCGCCGCGCACCAGAGACATCAGTTCGGTGCGCGAGGTTTGCGGAGCAGGTGTCGTCAGGTACTCTTGAAAAGAGCGATCCGTGAAGGGTTCGTGCCGCTGGTTGCGAAATTTTCTGCGAGCCATTTGTGTCTGGACGGGGCTTGCGTCATACCCGCCCGGATAACGCATCCAAACTTTGACCGGGCGCATCGCCTGCAAGTGTTCGGGTGGCGTATCTCTGGGATGAAAGCAAGGCTTCTTTGAATAGTCAAAAAGTTGAATAGTCAAACGAGCGCGTCGCTTTAGCCTAAAACTTGACCGGCTTCGTCACTGCCTCGTCCGGTCACGGCTTCCATGATTTCAATTTCGCGTCGTTCGAGCGTGCGCCCTTGCTGCCCGATGAGTAAAGCGTAGAGCGCCAGCGAAATGAACGCGAACGCAGCGAGTATAACATACTTGACGGCGAGACTCTGCGCGAGGTATGCGAAGAGGACGGCGATGGCCGGGGGCACGAGCAGCAAGAGAAAGAACGGCAGTAGCAGCAACCCCGCGACGCCGGAGCGGTTCATCCGCTTGCCGAACATCATCCGCTTCGGAAAGTGGAGCGAGAGGTAATTGCCGCCGAGGGCGTAGAGCGCGCTGTAGAGAATGAAGGAGAGCGCGGCGGAAAGCATGACCTGCGGCGTCAGGTTGCGAAAGACGACGGCGTTCGCCAGCATGCCGACGATTGCCAGCAGCAGCGCGATGAAAGTGAGCGCGATGTTTTTCGCCATTAAGAATTTCCGGCGCGCGACCGGCGCGAGCACGAGCGCACGCATCCCCCCTGCTTCAAAGCCGAACAAGTTAGTTGTCAGCGGCGAAAGCATCGTGAAGATGTAGAGGACGCTGAAGACGGTGAACGCGCCTTCCATGTACGGCGCGAGCGATTGCCAAGAGTTGAACAGATTTCCGCGCTCTCTGACCGGCGCGACCCTGACCGCGATGCTCAGCACAATCGCCATCACGGCGATGACACGCAGTTGCGCGTTACGCATCGCATAACGCAACTCTTTCTCGATGAGCGCCGCCGTCTCCGCCGAGACGAAAGGCAACTGCCAGCCGCCATACCCTCCTGCGACGCCGACGCTCGCGCCGCTCTCCCGCTTCGACGCCCTAGCGCGCTTCGACCCGCCGCCCATCCCCAGCGCCGAGCGCCGCGCCACCCAGTATGTAATTGCGACGAAGGCCGACGTGTAGGCCAGCAGCGTGAAGAGTGCCGTCGCGTACAAAGCCGCGCCGCCCTCCTGCAACCCGCCCGTCAGCGCAGCGGCAATCGCGCCCGGAGGCGTAAACCTTAACCCTCGCATGTTGACCGTGCGTTCGACCAGCATCGGCGCGAGCCGACCGAAGAAAGCGCCGAGAATGCCGATGGCCGCACCAAAGAGAGCCAGTAGCGTCTCGCCGCGCGTCCGCTTCGAGCGCAACAGCATCCCCGTCAACGTCGCAAACAATTTCGCCAGACCCACGCCGCACATGGTCGCGCACAGTGCAGCCAGCAATGCGGCGGCGAGATTGCCGCTCGCCACGCCCGCGCCAATCGCCACGCCGAAGATAGTCGGCGCAACGAAGACGGACGAGAGGCTCAACAATTCGCTCAGCCAATCAATCGCAAACAGTTTCTTCAACGACACCGGATACAACAGCAGCCGACCGGCGTCGAATTGACTACCCCCGCCCAACCCCAGCGGGACGAGCGCCCACATTATGTAAAGGACGACAAAAATCCAGACGAGCACAACGCCGGCCAACTGCTCGACGCCTCTCCCGCGCGCGATCTTGCCGATGGTCTCGTCCGTCATTATCGCGTAGGTGCCAAAGCCGAGCATCGGGGCGACGCCCAGAGACCGCGCCAGCCCCCCCCCCGTCGCCAGCGCCGAAGCGAGACGGCTGACGACCGCCTTGCGCGACCGCAGCGCATTGCGGAACAGCATCCATTTCAACCATATCAACGCGCCTAGTTGCGACATGATTTTAGTGTGAGTTGAGATCCACCACCGTAGAGTTGGCACAAAGCAGAAGACTCAAGATTTCAAATCTCAAATCTTCAAAGGCTTTCAGACTTCCTCTGCTCAACGATATAATACCTCAAACGAAAATGTTCTCTGCCGGAGCGCGCAAAGTCAACTGAGGATTCCCGGACGAACTTAGAAATGTACACCCCCAAACACAACCGCGAAGATGACCGCCGGAAGCTCTACGACTTTATGAAGGAGTATAGCTTCGCCACACTGGTGACGACGCGGAATGGCGTGCCGCTGGCGACGCATCTCCCCTTTCTCGTCGAGATGATTGACGATTCCAACATCATGCTGACGGCGCACATGGCGAAGGCCAACGACCAATGGAAAGACTTCGCAGGCTCGCAGGAGTCGCTCGTCATTTTTCAAGAGCCGCATGCCTACGTCTCGCCCCGCCACTATGAAAAGCCGCTCAGCGTCCCGACGTGGAACTACGTCGCCGTTCATGCTTACGGCAGGGCGCAAATTCTCGACTCGACGGAAGAGAAACTGCGACTGCTTGAACGGATGATTCGAGACCTCGACGAAAATTACTTCAAGCAGTGGGCGAGCCTTCCCCCGTCTTACAAGAGCGATAAACTAAACGGCATCGTCGCATTTTCGATAAACGTGACACGACTGCAAGGCAGGTTCAAGCTCAGTCAGGATCGCACCGAGACCGAATGCCTGAACATCATCGAGGAGTTCACAACAAGCGGCGACGCCTTGAAATCCACAATTGGCGAATTGATGAGAGAGAGCAGGGAAAAATTATGAGCGACCAACTCGGGCTGCACTATCTGAAAAACGCCCTTGAGCGATTTCGCGCGATGAAAGAACTGGCCGAGCGCGCCATCGCTCAGACGAACGACGAAGAATTGTTTCGGGCGATTGACCCTGAATCCAACAGCATCGCTGTCATCATCAAGCACATGAGCGGCAACATGCTTTCGCGCTGGACAGATTTTCTGACGACGGACGGAGAGAAGCCGGGTCGCAACCGCGAAACAGAGTTCGTCGCCGAAGAAAAGAACCGCGCGGCCAGTTTAGCGAGTTGGGAAGAGGGCTGGGCGTGTCTCTTCGCCGCCATCGAACCGCTCGCGCCGGAAGACCTGCTCCGGCACGTCACGATCCGCGCCGAGCAGCACACCGTCGTCGAAGCCATCAACCGCCAGTTGACGCATTACTCTTATCACATCGGCCAGATTGTCTTTCTCGCCAAGCACCTCAAATCCGACGCGTGGCAAACTCTCAGCATCGCGCGCGGGAATTCAAACACCTTCAATCAAGAGATGCAACGCAAGCATAGCGAAGCGCAACCATTGAAATATTCACACGGCAAATGAAAGCATTCGGATGCCTGAAAGTCTTGAGAAAAGCAGTAGCGCGTATGTCGGGATGGGTTCTAATCTTGGCGACCGCGCGGGGCATCTGTTGCTCGCCGTGCGCGGGATGTTGAATGCCGGGTTACAGGTCACGCGCCTCTCTTCGGTCTACGAGACGGAGGCAGTGGACGTGCTCGACCAGCCAGTTTTTTTGAACATGGTCGCGGAACTCGGCGGCGCTCAGCTTCCCTCACCCGAACAACTGCTCGCGCGTCTCCTGCGTATCGAATACGCGCTCGGTCGTCGGCGCACGCGGCGGCGTGGGGCGCGCACGGTTGACCTCGATCTACTGCTCTACGACGACGCACGGCAGGAGACCGAATTTCTCACGCTGCCGCACCCGCGCCTTCACCTGCGCCGCTTCGTCCTCGTCCCCCTCTGCGAACTCGCGCCCGACGCCCAGCACTCTGCGCTCCGCCGGACAATGGGCGAGTTGCTCGCGGCAACCCCCGACCGCTCTGCCGTCAGGCCGTGGAAACCGCAGCGGGATGAGAGACAAAACGAGAGCCGCCCGTAGGTCTGACGACGACTTGCGGGCGGCTCTCTATTTGACGCGACGCGGTTTCGACTAATGCGCGGGTATGAGGAACACGTCCCACGCCCAGCGACCGAGTTGCGCGCCGCGCACGTCCTTGACCTTCGCGCGGAAGCGAAAGCGGTTGCCGTGCTCGTCCACGCGCTTCGATTCTTTGTACTTGAGTTCGATGGACTTCAGCCCAAGCGAGAGCAGCGTGTGCAGTTCGTCCGGCTCCGAGATGCCGTTGTGATTCTTGTCCTGCCAGAGCCGCAGTTCGTTATAAACCTCGTCGCGGTCGTCTATCATCCCGTCGCCGTTGCCGCCGAGCAACGGCTGGTCGTAGATCGAGAGCGCGACGAAACCATTGGGGATGGGCGTATAGGGCTGCGGCGCAGCGGCACCGAACAACTCGGTGGCGTTGTCCACTTTGTTGTTCTCGTTGCGGTCAATGACGAGGAAAGCGTCGTCGGAATCGGCTGCCGTCCATGCCACCCTTTGCTTGACGAAGCCATCGCCGCTGAGGTCGAAGTCAACGCCGTGTTGCGCGTCCGTCAGCTTGAATCCGTCGCCGGAGATGTCAATCAGGATAGGACTGTATTCGCAAGCGCAGATCGCCGAGTCCCAGAACCCGTTGAGGTGACCGTTGCTCGTGCGGCAATCCTGCGGGACGCAAGAGGCTTCTTCAGAGGACGGCGTCGGGGTGGGCGCAGCACCTATCGTGAGAGAGGCGTTCGATGTCATCGGGTTAGCCGTTTGTGCGAGGCCGGTGTTGTTCTCCAAACGCACTAGCATAGCCTGATAAGGGAGCGTTCCGGTCGCAGTGTTTTGTGATTTGACGTTGAACACAAAGTCTGCTGGAGAAGCATCGCCGCCACCTATAATATCCACCGTCCGAATTTTGGAAGGCGTTATTGTGTGGCTGATATTACTGATGTTCATCGCGGATATTTGGACGACCGCCTTAATGGGATTAGCATTATCTACGCCGATTGCCGGGACTTCTACGCCCGACGCAATCGCCACGGTAAGCGTTGAAGTGCCCTTTAGTGGGAGCGTGACGGGCGCAAAGGAGGAGATTCCCAGAAAGACGTTTCGCGTGACAGGCAGTGATGGTTGTTGAGCCTTGACCACGGTTTTACGGGCGACCCCGCCGCCGCACACGATGATACTAACGACAACAGTGAGGAGCAGGAAAAGGCGCAGCCGCATGGTGAAGAGTCTCCTTTGTCGAGGTCTTGTGAGAGAGTAAGCGAACCGAATCGCAATGGTGGGGATAACCGGATATTATGTCGGGTCGCCGCCACTGTCAACGAAATCGCTTTTGCACGTCAACAACTGCGCCCGCGCCTGCGGGTGGTAATCCCGCCGCGTCCCCTTCGTCGCCATCCTTTTGCTTGTCGCCGTCGCCGCCGTCGCCTATAATCTGGCGCACTCAACTTTAAACCTTCGGCCCAAAGATGGCGAACCTATGGTTTATCTGAAACAGCAGCGACCGGAAAAAGTGACCGCGCCCGGTCTGCGTGCGAGCAAGGAACGCGGCGAACGGCTGGTCTGTCTGACGGCTTACGATTACCCGACGGCGCGCATCGTTGACGAAGCCGGAACGGACGTGATTCTCGTCGGCGACTCGCTCGGCAACGTCGTGCTCGGCTACGACTCGACCGTGCCCGTCTCGCTCGACGAGATGGTGACGCACACGCGCGCCGTCCGTCGCGGCGTGACGCGCGCGCTCCTCGTCGCCGACATGCCTTATGGCTCGTATCACACGGGCGCTGACGATGCCGTGCGGGCGGGTCTGCGTCTCATCAAAGAAGGCGGCGCGGAGGCTGTGAAGTTGGAGGGCGGGCGCAACCGTCTGGAAATTGTGCGCCGTCTCGTCAACGAAGAAATCCCTGTGATGGGTCACATCGGTTTGATGCCGCAATCCCTGAACAAACTGGGCAGCTATCGCTTGCAGGGGAAAACTGCCGACGCGGCGCGCGCCCTCGTCGAAGACGCGCGGGCGTTGGAAGAGGCGGGAGCCTTCGCCATCGTCCTCGAAGTCGTGCCGCACGAGATTGCGCGCATCGTCACAGAGAAACTAAAAATTCCGACCATCGGCATCGGAGCGGGCGAGGCTTGCGACGCGCAGATTTTAGTTCTCCATGACATGCTCGGCATGTCGTTTAGCCGCACGCGACCGCGCTTCGTGCGCGAGTATGCGAACCTGCGAGAGACCATCACCGACGCCATCAGCCGCTATGCCGAAGACGTGCGCGCGGGACTCTTTCCTTCCCTTAACGAATCTTACCCGCTGCCCGCCGAGACGGCAGCCGAACTCGAAGCCTCCGGCGCAACTACCGCCCCGGCTTCCGGCGACAGTGGTGAGACAGAACAATAAAAAGTCTGAAGTCTGGAATGAAGGCTCAAGTCTCAAGAGCGGTTTTCGACTCTTCAGACCGAGAGACTCCAGATTTCAGACTTTAGATTTCAGACCCCTTATGGAAATCATCAATCGTCGTCAACGCATGAGTTCGGTCACGAGGAAACTGCGGCGCGAGCAGGACAAAACCATCGGGCTAGTGCCGACGATGGGCGCGCTCCATGAAGGCCATCTGAGCCTCGTCCGAGAAGCGCGCCGGATGTGTGATGTCGTCGTCGTCTCGGTCTTCGTCAACCCGACGCAGTTCGGCCCCGGCGAAGATTTCGCGCGTTATCCGCGCGACCTCACACAAGACACGACCCGGCTCGCCGACTACAATGTTGAATACATCTTCGCGCCCTCGGTGGAAGAGATTTACCCGAAAGGTTTCTCGACCTACGTGACGGTCGAGGGGCTGTCCGAGCAGCTTGAAGGCGCGGCGCGTCCCGGCCACTTTCGCGGAGTGGCGACAGTGTTGACGATTCTCTTCAACAGCGTCCGCCCGGACTTCGCCTTCTTCGGGCAAAAGGACGCGCAGCAGACGCTCGTCGTCAAACGACTGGTGCGCGATCTCGCCTTCGAGACCGAAATCGTCGTGCTCCCTACGGTGCGTGAAGAATCCGGCCTCGCGCTCTCTTCGCGCAACAGCTACTTGAGTGTCGAAGAGAAAGGCGCGGCTCGCGTCCTCTATCGCGCGCTCTCGCAGGCCAGAGAGGTTTACATGGAGGGCGAGCGCAACGCCAAGCGGCTCGCCGAAGCGGCGCGTGAAACGGTCGAAACAGAGCCGCGCGCGCGCCTTGAATACGTCAGCGTTTCAGACGCCGAGACGATGGAAAAGTTGGACAAGATTTCCGACGAACGCGCCGTCCTCATCGCCCTCGCCGTCCACGTCGGGCGCACACGCCTCATTGACAACATCATTCTTCAACCCGCGCGACAAAAGGGACACACCGCAGATTTGAAAAGACCGTAAGCCAACCAGCCTCAAAGGGGCGACAGTTTTATAGCCCGGCAGAGGCCGATGAACTATCGCCCCTCCGGGGCTGGATATTGTGACGCTTGCCCGCGCTTTCTCAACTCGCTCAAACTGCCTTCTGCCTTCGCCTCCAATCGTCAAAACTGCTATGATATTTCTCCTGCAAATAAGCCCGGACAGACTGTCTGATTGAAGAATAAAAGCTACATTTGCCAGAGCATTTGGAAGCATTCCGGCTCGAAAGATAGCGCGACCAGAGCCGGGTGGGGCAACGACTGAATGTGGTATTGGATTGATGCTTAAAAGTACGAAACAGAAAGCTCACATCGAGTTCACTTGCAACGATGAGCGGGTCGAGGTCGCGTTTGCGCCCCATAAAACTCTGCTCGAAGTCCTGCGCGAAGACATGAATCTGATGGGCACAAAGCATGGCTGCGAACTCGGCGAGTGCGGCACATGCGCCGTGCTCGTGGACGGGCGTAGCGTCCTCTCCTGCCTCATGCTCGGCCTCGACGCCGAAGACCGCCGCGTCGAAACCATCGAAGGCATGGCGACAGCGGAAGGGCTGCATCCCTTACAGGAGACTTTCGCCGATACGGGCGCGGCGCAATGCGGCTACTGCACGCCCGGTTTTCTGCTCGTCGCCAAAGAACTGCTCGCGGCAAACGCAAGCCCGACGCGCGACGAGATTAAAGAAGCCTTGAGCGGCAATCTCTGCCGTTGCACCGGCTACATCAAAATCTACGAAGCAGTCGAACTGGCGGCGGCTCGCCTGCGCGGCGAAGAGTTGGAACTTCCCGGAGAGAGCGTCTACGGCTGCGAATAGAATATGAACGAGAAGAACAAAAACAACTCGACGTTGAAAGTTATCGGGAAGCCCTTCCGCAAAGTTGACGCGCGCGCGAAATGCACGGGTCAGACGAAGTTCGCCGACGACATCGTGTTGCCGCGCATGCTCTACGCGAAGTTGCTGCGCTCGCACGAGCCGCACGCGCGGATTGTCAGCATTGACACGTCGAAGGCTCTCGCACTGCCCGGCGTCTCCGCCGTCATCACGGGTAAGGACTTGCCGAATCCTTACGGCATCTTGCCCGTCAGTCAAGATGAACATGCGCTCTGCACAGACAAGGTACGCTTCATCGGCGACCCCGTGGCCGCCGTCGCCGCCGTTGACGAGGATACGGCGTTCGATGCGATGAATCTCATCGAGGTCGAATACGAAAAGCTGCAAACTATCACGTCCATCGAAGAGGCCGTGATGATCGAAGAGCCGCGCCTGCATGAATACGGCGACGGCGGCAACGTTCACAAAAAAGTCCATCTCGAATTCGGCGACATGGAAGAAGGCTTCGCGGAGGCCGACCTCGTCCGCGAAGACGTTTTCTTCTACGAGGGCAACACGCATCTGCCGATGGAGCAGCACGCGGCTGTCGCGCACTACGACCCGGACGGCAAGATGACGCTCTGGAGTTCGACGCAGACGCCGCACTATGTCCACCGCGCCCTCGCCAAAGTTCTGGGACTTCCCGCCGCGCACATTCGTGTCATCGCCACGCCCAACGGCGGCGGCTTCGGCGGCAAGAGCGATCCTTTCAATCACGAGGTTGCCGTCTGCAAGCTCTCGATGATCACGAATCGCCCTGTGAAAATTACGCTGACGCGCGAAGAGGTCTTCTACTGTCATCGCGGTCGCCATCCCGTGCTGATGAAAGTTAAGACCGGCGTTAAACGCGACGGCGCGATTACCGCGATGGATTTTCAGTCGTTTCTTGACGGCGGCGCTTACGGCTCTTACGGCGTCGCCTCGACCTTCTACACGGGCGCGCTGCAAACCGTCACTTACGAAGTTCCGCGCTACCGTTTTCGCGGCGTCCGCACATTTACCAACAAGCCGCCGTGCGGCCCGAAGCGCGGGCACGGCACGCCGCAGCCGCGTTTCGGACTCGAAGTCCAACTCGACAAGATTGCCGACGAACTCGGACTCGACCCGGCGGAGATGCGCCTCAAGCATCTCGTCGCCCCGCATTCTCTGACAGCCAACTACCTGCGTATCGGCTCGATGGGTTTAGGCAAATGCATCGAGAAGGTGGTCGAAGGCTCAGGCTGGAAGAACAAACACAAGCAGCTTCCCGACGGCAAAGGAATCGGCATCGCGTGCAGCAGTTATATCTGCGGCGCGGGGCTTCCGATTTACTGGAACAGCCTGCCGCACTCAGGCGTGCAACTCGGCCTCGACCGGCAGGGCGGAGTCCGCGTGCAGTGCGGCTCGACCGACATCGGTCAAGGCTCGGATTCCGTGCTCGCTTACATCGTCGCCGAAGTTTTAGGGATTGACCCGTTTGACATCCGCGTTCTGACAGCTGACACAGACCTGACGCCGGTTGACCTCGGCAGTTATTCGAGCCGCGTCACGCTGATGACCGGCAACGCCGCGCTACAAGCCGCCGAACGCGCGCGCGAGCTTTTGTCTATCGCAGTCGCCGAAAAACTCGGACTGCCGATTAAGAATCTCTCGTTCGCCGACCGGCGCGTTTTCGATGTCGAGAACCCGGAGGTCGGCGTGACGTTTGCCGAAGCGGTCGTCCTCGCCGAATCGAAGTTCGGGACTATCGGCACGGTCGGCTCTTACACGCCGCCGCGCTCGCCGGGGCATTTCAAAGGCGCGGGCGTCGGCCCCTCGCCCGCTTACAGCTATTCTGCGGCCATTGCGGAAGTTGACGTTGACGCCGAGACAGGCATCGTCTCTGTCGAGCGCGTCTGGATCGGCCACGACATCGGACAGAGTATTAACCCGATGCTCGTCATGGGACAGGTCGAAGGCGGCGTCTACATGGGCTTGGGCGAAGCCCTCATGGAAGAGATGATTTACCGCGCCAACCGCAACGCCGTGCACAAATTCCCTTCGATGCTCGAATACAAAAGCCCGACGACGTTGGAGATGTGCGATGTCATCACCTATCTCGTCGAAGACGCCGACCCGAACGGCCCGTTCGGTGCAAAAGAAGTCGGACAGGGGCCGCTCCTGCCCGTCATGCCCGCCATCGCCAACGCCGTCTATGATGCCGTCGGCGTGCGAGTTGACGAAGTTCCCATCACGCCCGAAAAAGTTCTAGCCGCACTGCGCGCCAAAGCACAAGGCAAGCACCCGCGCTTCGCCCCCAAACCCGTCCCCGTCATCGCTGGCCCGGCCCCACTCAAAGCCCCGCCGCCCGCCGAAGGCGGCGACGGGCGCGAGATGCCGAGCGTCGCCGTGCACTCTTAAGATTGAGGAATTGAATTAAACGTTATGATGCGACTTCCGAAATTTAGTTACCGCGTGCCGCAGACAATCGGCGACGCGGTGAAGATGATGGGCGACGCAGGGGCGTCCGGGCAGTACGTGGCGGGCGGGACTGACCTCTATCCGAATATGAAGCGGCGGCAGCAGACGCCTCAGACCGTGATCTCTGTCGGGCGCTTGAAAGAGCTTCGGCAGATTACGGGCGACGGCCAGAACGGTTTAACGATTGGCGCGGGCGTGTCGCTCACAGACATCTGTGAGCATCCGTTGATTAATCGCGCTTACCCTGCGGTCGCACGCGCGGCGCGGCTGATTTCGACGCCCGTTTTGCGCAATATGGGGACGATTGGCGGCAACCTTCTGCTCGATACGCGTTGCAATTATTACGATCAGAATTACGAGTGGCGCAAAGGCATCAACTTCTGCTTGAAGAAGGACGGAGACATTTGCTGGGTCGCGCCCGGCAGTTCCAAATGTTGGGCGGTGCAGTCCTCAGACCTCGTTCCTCTGATGGTCGCGACGGGCGCGCGCGTGCGGCTCGTCTCGACGGTCGGCGACCGGACGGTGACGGCGGCGGGGCTTTACAACGACGACGGAATTAACTACTTGCACAAGCGACCGGAAGAACTGCTCACAGAGATTCACTTACCGCCCACGGGCGGCTGGCGTGCCGTGTATAAAAAGTTACGGCGACGCGGGGCGTTCGACTTTCCAGTGCTCGGCATCGCGGCGGCGCTCAACGTCTCGACGGACGGGACGGTGCTCGAAGCGAAAATCATCATGGGCGGCATCGCTCCATCGCCTCTGGAAGTTCTCGAAGCCGGGCAAGCTTTGACGGGCGCACCGCTCGACGCCGAACGCATCGCGGCGGCGGCCGAAGCCTGTTACGTCCGCGCCCGCCCGCTCGACAATACAGACCACCTCATGAACTGGCGCAAACAGATGACGCGCCCCTTCGTCACACGCGCCCTCGAAGAATTGCGACAATCTGCTTAGACGACAGCTAAACCCGAATGGATAATGCGAAATCAATCGCGGCCATTCTTCTCGCCGCCGGGCGTTCGCGGCGGATGGGAGCTTTTAAGCCTTTGCTTCCTTTCGGGGAGATGTCGGTCGCCGAAAGGTGCGTCGAGACTTTGCGCGCGGGCGGCGTCGCAGAAATAGTCGTCGTCGTCGGACATCGCGCAGCAGAGTTGCGCGCGCGTCTCCGTCATCTGCCGGTGCGTTTCGCCGTTAACGAGGCGGCGGAAAGCGCAATGGGCGTCTCGATTGCGCGCGGCGTCGAACAACTTTCCGGCGAAACGGAAGCCGTCCTGATGGCACTCGTTGACCAGCCCGCGATACCCCCGGAAGCGATTAGAGATTTAATCGCCGTCAGGGAAAGAAGCGGCGCGCGGCTCGTCGTCCCCGAATGGCGGGGGCGCGGCGGCCATCCCGTCCTCGTCGACCTCGCCTTCCGCGCAGAGCTTTTAAAGTTGGACGCGCAGGGCGGCTTGCGCTCATTCTTCGACGCCCACCGAAGGGATGTGGTGCGCGCACCCGTCTCGTCCGGCTATATTGCGCGCGATATGGATACGTGGGATGATTACCGCGCGCTGCATCGAGAAGTGTTCGGCTTTGCTCCTGCGGAGACGGAAATCGAAACGCTCCGCTGAAAGACTTGCTGTCGCACCGTTCTTGTACGCCTTTCGTCCAACCTTTCTTTTTGACCTCTCATCTAATTTGTCGTATGAGAAACCTCGTCGAACAACTTAGAGTCAAAAGTCGCGGACGGAAATCCGACACCGGAGAGTTGCAAAGTCAACTCGCAAATTTGAAGGAGGCCAAGATGCTGACTGGCAATCGTCGTTCTCTCGTAGCGATGGCGCTCGCATGTCTGTTTGCGCTGACGGGCGCGGCGGCGCTGGCCTCCCCGGCGGCGACGCCTGTCGAAGCGCCTCTGGATTTCTCGCTCCGCACGACCGAAGGCGGCGCAATCAGTTCGGAGATGTTGCGCGGCGACGTGGTTGTACTGGCGTTCGGCGCTTCGTGGCTGCCTCGCACGCAGGTGCAGGCCGTGCAGGAGTTAGCCGACGAGTTCGGCCCGCGCGATGTGCGCGTTTATTGGGTCAGCACCGATTCCACCTCGCCTAAGTCGAAGAACTATGCGACCGACGAAGACCTGCGCGCCTTCGCCAAGAAAACCGGCCTCAAGATTGCCATGCTGCGCGATCCAGATGGTGCGCTCTTTAAGCAGGTACACGCCGACCAACTGCCCGCCGTCGTGATTCTTGACCGCGCGGGCAATATCTCCGGCACGCCTATCGGCGGCTTCGACCCGAAAGCGAAGCTGATTGACCAGCTTTCGCCGCGTCTCAACCAATTGCTCAACGAGAGCAAATAAGCGCGCTGTCTTAGTCGCTTAAAAATTTTCCACCGACTCGATAGACCGAAGAGGCTCCTCACTAACTTGAGTGAGGAGCCTCTTCGGTTTAAACCATCCTACTTTTCTTTGCGCCTTTGCGCGAACCTTATTTTTCACGCAAAGCCGCTGAGAAGACGGCTGATGCTTAATTGGCAGGTGCGCTCGACTGCCTCGCCAGCTTATAGATGAGACGCACGGGCAGCCCGACGACGTTCCAGTAGTCGCCCTCGATGGCTTCGATAAAGAGTGCGGCGCGTCCCTGTACGGCGTAAGCGCCCGCCTTGTCTGCGGGTTCGCCCGTCGAAACGTAAGCGTCAATCTCCTCATCCGAGATTGCTCCGAAGCGCACGCGCGTTCTTTCATACCCGGTGACGGCGTACCCGGACTCGGCACGTATCAGCGCGACGCCCGTCAGAACATCGTGCCAGCAATCGCTGAGAAGACGGAGCATGCGCCGCGCATCGCGTTCGTCGCGCGGCTTGCCGAGCACTTCGCCTTCTGCGACGACGACCGTATCCGCGCCGAGCACGAGTCCGAACAGGCGCGTCGCGGCCACGCTCGCGGCCTTCTCGCCCGCGAGCCGCCGGACGTATGAGACGGGGTCTTCGCCCGCCATCATTGATTCGTCCACATTGCTTACGCTCGTCTCGAAAGGCCACCCGACGGCTGTCAAAATTTCAGCGCGGCGCGGGCTGGACGAGGCCAGCACGAGCGGCTCAAGGTCGTTCCACCGCGCCGCGAATCTTTCGTCGCCGCTTCCCGTGCTTCCCACGCCCACGGCGCTCCCCGCTTGTGGCTCTCGCTCGTTTTCCATTACACTCCCCCAAGTAATTTTAGATTTTTGATGGCGGATTTTAGATTGATAACGCCAAATCGTAAATCAAAAATCTAAAACTTGGAATCTACCGAGATGGACGATCTGATTCGAGCGCTACCGAAATTGCTGCGCGTGGCAGGCGAAGCGGCAGAAGTGACCGAGATGGCGGCGATGGTCGCTTGGCGGCGCGTCGCGGGCGAAGGGCTGCGCGGATTAGCCGTGCCCTTCCGCCTCTATCGCAAAACGCTCGTCGTCGCCGTGCCCGACATGACATGGCAGAGACAACTCGAAGCCATCAGCGGTCAGTTGCTCTTTCGTCTCAACTCCGTGCTCGGACAAGCGCTCGTCACCTATATCGAATTTCGGATTGACCCGAAGACGGTACAGGCCGAGCGAGCGCGGCTGCCGCCCTCGCCCCTCGACCGCACCGAGAGCGAAGCCCGCGCCATCCAATGCGCCGACGCGCTTCAGGAGGCCGCTGCTGCTATTCACGATGAAGACCTCCGCCGCCGCTTCCTCATCGCCGCCGGAAGCTACATCAACGCCCAAGAGAAGAAGTAATCAGTTTTCAGTTTTCGGTTAAACCCGATATGAAAGCTGAGGGCTGCAACCAAACGCGAGACTGTATTACTAACAACTTACTGCGAACTAATAAAAACTGTTTATGCCCATCACAGAATCCGACATCGAAAAGATCGCGGCGCTCGCGCATCTGGAAATCTCCGGCGAGGAATTGCATGCGCTGACGCCGCAGATTGCGGCCATCGTCGCTTACGTCGAGCAACTGAACGAGTTGGATACGAGCCGTGTCGAACCGGCTCTCGGTGGCCTCACGCCCGAAGGTGCGCGCACGGCTGTCGACCGTGAAGACGTGCATCTGCCTTCGCTCGGTCAGACGCTCGCGCTCGACCAAGCGCCCGATCCTTCGCACGGTCATTTCCGCGTGCCGAAAGTTCTCACCGGCTCGCCCGAAACGGAAAATTTTTAATCTCGATAACAGTTCCGGTGACCCGCTCGCCGGAAGAACATTTTATGACAGATCTGGAAAACACTATCGAACAGATGAGCGCGCGGCTTCGCGGCGGCGAGACGACCGTGCTCGACAATGTGACGGCGGCGCTCGACGCTGCCGAAGAACTCAACGGCACGCTCAACGCTTTCCTGCAAATTGATCGCAAGGGCGCGCTCGTACGCGCACAACAACTCGACAATCCCGACGACAATGCGACTGGCAGCGCGGAAGCGGAGCAGAAAGTCGTCGAGGCCACGGGGGCGGCGAACGATTCACAGTCCGCGTTGCGCGGCATCCCCATCGCTATCAAGGATAATATCTGCGTGCGCGGGTTGCAGGCCACATGCGGCTCGCGCATCCTCGCCAACTATCATCCGCCTTATAACGCGACGGTCATCGAACGCCTGACAACAGCGGGCGCGGTCATCGTCGGTAAGACCAACTGCGACGAGTTTGCGATGGGGTCATCGAACGAAAATTCGGCGTTCGGCCCTGTGCGTAATCCATGGGACACGGAGCGCGTGCCGGGCGGTTCTTCGGGCGGCTCGGCGGCGGCGGTGGCGGCGCGTATCGTTCCCGTCGCGCTCGGTTCGGAGACGGGCGGCTCTGTGCGTCAACCGGCGGCGCTCTGTGGCATCGTCGGCGTCAAACCGACCTACGGGCGCGTCTCGCGCTATGGCCTTGTCGCCTTCGGCTCGTCGCTCGATCAGGTGAGCATCTTCGGTCTGACCGTGCGCGATGCGGCAATCGTCCTCGCCTGCATCGCCGGACGCGATTCGCACGACGCGACGACCGCAGACGTGCCCGTGCCCGACTACGCTTCGCAACTCGCGGGCGACATCCGTGGCTCGCGCATCGGCGTCCCGCGCGCACTCTTCGGCGAGGGTCTGGACGCGGAGGTGCGCGCCGGAGTCGAGCGGACGATTGAGGCTTATCGAGACCTCGGCGCGGAGATTGTAGATATCGAACTGCCGCACGCCGGTTATTCCATCGCCGTCTACTACATCATTGCGACCGCAGAGGCTTCGTCCAACCTCGCGCGCTACGACGGCGTGCGCTACGGACATCGCACAGAGGAAGCGGGAAGTCTGCGCGAGATGTATCGCCGGACGCGCGACGAAGGTTTCGGCGCGGAGGTCAAACGGCGCATCATGCTCGGAACCTACGTTCTTTCGTCGGGCTACTACGAAGCCTATTATCGCAAAGCTCAACAGGTGCGCGCGCTCATCACGGAAGATTTCCGGCGGGGGGGGGGCCGGGGGCGCCCACCCACGCAACCCCCCCCCCCCGGCCTGCCTTCCTAGCCCGACCGGCTTCCGCCGGACGTCCCCAGGTGCCAGAAGCCTCGCGCGGTGCCGCCGAGCACCGCCTCGCGCTCACCGGCACCCCGATCGAAAACCGGCTCCTCGAT
>CAXTRQ010000126.1:17269-18473 GCA_964246705.1 uncultured Pyrinomonadaceae bacterium | reverse complement strand
GTTGATTGTGGGAGGTGGCCCGGCGGGCGCGGCGGCGGCGATAACGCTCCCCCGCCTCGGTCTCCAACCGTTGGTCTTGGAGGCGCGTCAAAGTCCCGAACTCAAAGTCGGAGAATGTCTGCCGCCGAGCGCCTGCGCGATCCTAGAGCGGTTAGGCGTCAACGAACGGCTGCAACGCGACGGTCACCTCCACTCCTACGGCAATCGCTCCGTGTGGGGTTCTCCGACGCCTGTCGAGCGAGATTTCATCTTCGGAACTCAGGGCTACGGGTGGCAACTCGACCGGCTCAAATTCGAGGCCGCGCTGGCGCAACAGGCGCGCGCGAGCGGTGCGGATTGGCGACACGGATACCGGCTAGTTAAATGCTCGCGCCAGAAAAATCGCTGGGAACTCGCGCTCCAGACGCCTTCGGGAAATGTCATCCTCGAAGCCGATTTTGTGTTGGATGCGACGGGTCGCGCGGCTCGCATCGCGCGTCAGTTCGGCGCACGACAAATCAGGTATGACCGTTTGATTGGCGCGGCGCTCCCGCTTCAATCTCGAAGCGGTGGAGGAATCTCAGAAACTTTTACATTGGTGGAAGCGGTCGCCTCCGGCTGGTGGTACTCGGCGCGCTTACCTGAAGACAAGTTGATGGTGGTTTATCTGACCGACAGCGACTTAATAGACCACCACATCGGCGGGACGACGAGCGGTTGGTTTGCACTACTTAAAGAAACAGAACACACACAGCGTCGCGTGCGCGAAGGCGACTACCATCCGCTATCGGAGCCTCGCCTTCTGCCCGCCAACAGTTCCAGACTCGATCTCAACGTGGGCGACGGTTGGTTGGCTATCGGGGATGCCGCCGCCGCCTTCGATCCGCTCTCCTCGTATGGCATTAGCTCAGCCATGGGCAGCGGCTTCTACGCTGCTTCGGCAATCGTTGATTTTTTAACCGGCAGCAGAAACGCGCTCGACTCTTACCGGCAACTCATTGACCATGCTTACGCGCAGTATCTATTGATGCACTACGATTACTACTCACTTGAGCGGCGCTGGCCTCACGAACTGTTCTGGCAGCGACGACACGCGCCATTCAATTAGCGGCTCTCAACCTTCATTTATTTCATGGTGCATCTCGGTATCAGTACGGGCTGGGGGGTGGGGGGGGGCGCGGGGAGGAGAGCACCCGCACCCCCCCGGCCGGCAAGCACCCACCCC